>JACDHG010000101.1 GCA_013821195.1 Propionibacteriales bacterium | reverse complement strand
GACAAGAGCTTGAGGCTCGACCGGCGACCCGACTGGGTTGAGCCGAGGACGTCCCCTTCACGTCGGTTCTCGAGGTCGACCCGAGCGAGCTCGAAGCCGTCGGACGTCGCCGCTACGGCGTCGAGGCGTTGGCGCGCCTCGGAGCCCTCCGCCGCGTCTGTGACGAGCAGGCACAGGCCGGGCACCGCGCCGCGTCCGACCCGACCGCGCAGCTGGTGCAGCTGGGACACGCCATATCGCTCCGCGTCCAGGACGACCATGACCGAGGCGTTGGGCACGTCGACCCCGACCTCGATCACGGTTGTCGCGACCAGCACCTCGAGCTCTCCGGCCGAGAACCGGCGCATCACCCGATCCTTCTCGTCGGTGGCGAGCCGGCCGTGCAGGACCGCGATCTCCAGCCCCGCCAACGCCCCCGCGGCCAGCTCCGCCGCAACGTCGGCCACGGCCAATGGAGCGCGCCGTGAGCCCGCTGCCTCGTTGTCGTCAGGCGCCTCCTCGGTCGATGTCTCCGCTGCGTCGCCTCCGATGCGCGGGCAGACGACGTACGCCTGGTGGCCCTTGTCCACCTCCTCGCGGACGCGCTGCCAGGCACGGTCGAGCCAGTCCGGACGTTCGGCCGACGGGACCACCGCCGACTGGATCGGGGACCTACCTCGAGGAAGCTCACGAAGCGTCGACACCTCGAGGTCGCCGAAGACGGTCATCGCCACCGTGCGCGGGATCGGCGTGGCCGTCATGACGAGCACATGTGGAGAATGGGCACCCGACTTGCTGGTGAGGGCCGCCCGCTGCTCGACCCCGAAACGGTGCTGCTCGTCGACGACGACCAGCCCGAGCTCGGCGAACTGCACCTTCTCCTCGAGCAACGCGTGCGTTCCCACTGTGATCCCTGCGATCCCCGACGCGGCGTTGAGCAGGGCAGCTTTGCGACGCGCGGCCGGCATCGACCCGGTGATCAGCTCGACCCTGGTGGCGTCGTCTGCTCCACCGAGCATGCCTCCCTCCGCGAGCGGCCCGAGCAACGCAGCGATGGAGCGGTGGTGCTGGACCGCGAGCACCTCGGTCGGCGCCAGCAGGGCTGCCTGACCTCCGCTGTCGATGACCCGCAACATCGCCCGCAGTGCGACCACGGTCTTGCCAGACCCCACCTCGCCCTGCAGCAGTCGGTGCATCGGATGTGTACGGCGGAGGTCGGCCGTGAGCTCTTCGCCGACTTCACGCTGGCCACCCGTCAGGGCGAACGGAAGCTCCGTGTCGAACCGGTCGACCAGGCCGGCCGCCTTCCCGGGCCGAGGCATCGCTGCCAGTGCCAACGTCTCCTGCCGCCGCTGGGCGAGGATCACCTGGAGCACGAATGCCTCGTCGAACCGCAGCCGCGCCTTGGCCCTATCGAAGTGACCGCGGTCCTCGGGCTGATGCACGGCTCGCAGGGCCTCGTCGTAGGACAACAGACCCGGGGGTCGTACGTCGGCTGGTATCGGGTCCGGCACCGGGTCCAGCACCAGCAACGTCTGGGTGACGCAGTCGCGGATCTTCTCTGACGAGACCGCGGAGGTGGCGGGGTAGATGGGCACCCACCGCGGCACCTCATGGTCGGCGAACTCGTCGAGGTCGGCGCCGAACCCGAGCGTCTCGCAGATCGGGTGAGCGAGCTGACGGCGTCCTTTGAACACGCTCACGTTGCCACTGAACATCGCGATCGTCCCCGACCTGAGGTGCTTCACCCGCCACGGCTGCTGGAAGAACGCCAACGACAGCTCGCGCTCCCCGTCGGTGACGCTCAGCTCGGTGCGTTGGGCCTGTCGGCCGGTCGCCTTCACGGTGTAGGGCTTGTTTGCGACGGTCAGCACCTTGGCGATGACGGTCACGTGGTCGCCGTCCTCCAGCTGCGAGAAGTCGCTCAGCTCGCCGATGTCCTGCAGGGCGCGCGGGTAGTGCGCGAGCAGGTCGCCGACGGTCTGGATGCCGAGGGCCTTTCGCAGCGGCCCGGAGCTCTTGCCCCCGACGACGCCGTCGAGCTTGGTGTCCAAGGAGACCATGGCGCTACTCGACACCGATCAGGAGCGGGTAACGAGGCTGGCCCCCGTCATACACCACGACGTCGACCTCCGGACGGGTACGCCGTACGTGTGCCTCGACCTGGTCCACCAACGCCTCGGTGGCCTCGGTCCCGCGTACGACGGTGACCATCTCGCCGCCCCCGGACAGCAGCCGCTCGACCACCTCGACCGCGACGTCGCCGATCTCGGCGCCCACGATGACGAAGTCACCCTCCACCACACCCAGGCTGTCACCCGCACGGCAGGGGCCGGCCATGGTCATCGCGTCCTTGGCAGCTATCGTCACCGCCCCCTGCCTGGTGTGGCCGGCGGCCGATGTCATCTGCACGACGTCGTCGTCGAAGCTCCGGGACGCGTCGTGGACGGCGGCAGCTGCGAGTCCCTGCACCTGGGCCCGCGTCGGGATGACGGCTGCGCGGAAGCCCTCGTCTCGAGCAGCCCTCGCAGCGGCTTCGGCGACCGTGACGGTGTCAGGATCGTTGGGCAGCACGATGACCTCGGCGCGGGAGGTCGAGCGGATCGCTTCGAGGATCTGCCCGGTCGAGCACCTCCGGCCGGGCCCACCACGCACGACAACGGTGTCTGCGGCTGCGAAGAGGCTCCCGAGCCCGGCGCCGGCGGCGACGACGACGACTCCGCGCCCTTGACCGGTGGCGGCCCGCGCCGCTCGCGCCTGGCTGACCTGCTCGGCGAAGTGCGTGACCCGCACGCGGTGGGGACGCCCCGCCTCGATGCCCGCCTCGACCGCTGCGCCCACGTCGTCGACGTGGACATGCACGTTCCACAACCCGTCACCCCCGACGACCACGAGCGAGTCACCGAGCGGAGCCAACCGCCGTCGCAGCGTGGCGACCGCCGGGTCGTCGGCGTCGAGCAGGTACATCACCTCGTACGCCGGCCCGTCAGCAGACAGATCTGCCCCTGGGCTGGCAGGCGTCGGCAGCTTGTCGTCGGGGCGCCTCGGTCTGGGCGGGGCGGGGCGGATGCCGGTGAACGTCTCCTCGGCGCAGTCGAACAGGACGCAGAGCCCACGACCTCCCGCGTCCACCACGCCGGCCAGAGCGAGCACCTCCAGCTGCTCCGGCGTGCGGTCGAGGGCGTGACGCGCGGCCTCCGAAGCCTCGCGGACGACGTGACCCATCTGCGCTGCCGGGTCGGCCGGGGCGTCGGCCACGGCCTGCTGGGCCGCCTCGGCCGCCGCTCGGGCCACCGTCAGCATGGTGCCCTCGACCGGTCGGGCGACGGCGACATAGGCGGCGTCCGCGGCCATCGTCAGGGTGTCGGCAAGCATCTGCCCGGGCTTCGCCGGGTCGCCTCGCAGCAGACCCTCGGCACCCGCCCGCATCAGCTGGGAGAGGATCACCCCCGAGTTGCCGCGGGCCCCCAGCAGGGCGCCGCGCGCGAACACCGAGAGCGCGGTCCCGAGCGAGCCTGGATCTGAGTCGAGAACTGCCTGGCGGGCTGCCTCGAAGGTCAGGTAGAGGTTGGTGCCGGTGTCTCCGTCAGGGACGGGGTAGACGTTGAGAGCGTCGATCTCCTCGCGCGCATCGCCGAGACCGGCGAGAGTGAGGTCGCACCAGCGAAGCAGCAGAGCCACCTCGACTGACTCGCTCACGATCGGTGTCCTTTGCTCGGGGGCGTCGTACGACGCCGGAGGGCGCGGGGGCGTCGTACGACGCCGGAACTGATGCTGGCTCGCCGGTGCCCGGTCGGCCACGGACCGGTCTGCGGCACACCCTAACGCCGGGCTCCGTCAGCCGAGCGGAGCCGCTCGATTGGCGCCCCCGACAGCAGATCCGTTATTATTGCGCGGTTGCCCGGTCCGCTGGGCGCACCATCTGCCAAGATCCACCCTTGATCCCCAGGAGCTCCCGTGGCTGCCGTCTGTGACATCTGCGCCAAGAAGCCTGGCTTCGGTCACAACCGTCCGTGGTCGCGCAAGATCACGAACCGGCGGTTCGACCCCAACATCCAGCGGGTCCGGGCCGTCGTCAACGGTACGCCGAAGCGGCTCAACGTCTGCACCTCGTGCCTGAAGGCCGGCAAGGTCACCCGCTGACCTGAGTCGATCAGGTGAGCCCGACGCCACACCCGGCGCAGAACCTCGCGTCACCTTCGTTATCTGCCGCACACGATGGGCAGGTCTTGCTCAGCGGGCTGCCGCAGTCGTCGCAGAACTTCGCATCCGGGCCGGTGTCCGCGCCACACTGCGGACAGGTCGCCACCTCCGCACCCAGACCCAGGTAGCCCATGGTGGTGCGAGCCGTCGGCGCCACCTCGCCCGCGGCGTACCTCGCACCAGCGCCAAGGAAGCCTGCGTTGAGACAGAACGCGCCGACGAGGAAGAACGGGAGGGCGAGGAGGAAGAGCCAGAACTTCGTCGGCTGAGCTCCGAACTCGTCGCTGCTGAAGGCGGAGAAGAAGTCGGCGACGGCGAGGACGATCATCGTGAGCGCCGCCGCCATCGCGATGACGCCGACGAGCCGCATCAGCGTGCGGGCACGCCCCTGGTTCCGGTAGCCGGGCTGCGAGTCGCTCATCCCGCACAATGTAGTACCCACCAGACCCAACAGCTGACGGCGCCGACCCCCCTCGTCCTGAAGCGCGGCGATCAACGGAAGTGCTGATGGCCGACCGGGTCGTCATACGCGGCCCCGTCGACGGTCACAGTCCCAGCGTCACCGCCCCCCAGCACTCGTCCGATCGGGCGCCATGCCTGCGGCAGCGCGACGTCAGGCGGGAACGTCGCCACCAGTGAGTAGTCGTCGCCACCCGTCAGCACGAACCTGAGTGGGTCGACACCGAGCGCCGCGCCCACCGCCTGCAACGGCTCTGGCACGTCGAAGCTGCTCGACTCGATGTCCATCGCGACACCACTCGCGGCTGCGACGTGGCCGACGTCCTGCAGCAACCCATCGCTGACGTCGATCATCGCGGTGGCACCGAGCCTCGCAGCCTCCGGCCCCGCAGCGTACGGCGGAGAGGGGCGCCGGTGGGCGTCCACGACGATCCGAGGAGAGCGAAAACCACGTCCCAGCACGGCGAAGCCGGCGTGGGCCCAACCTTGGCGGCCGGCCAGCGCGACGACGTCTCCGGGTCTCGCGCCCGAGCGCCGTACCACCCCGTGCTCACACACCCCGAGCGCCGTGATGCCGACGACGATGGTGTCTGCGCGCGTCAGGTCCCCCCCAACGACGCTGGCACCCACCGAGGACGCCTCCTCGGCGAGTCCGTCGGCGAACTCGAGCGCCCACGAGGTCTCGAGCTCCGGTGGCGCGGCCAGCCCGACCAGGAGGCTCGTCGGTCGACCACCCATCGCGTTGATGTCCGAGAGGTTTGCAGCGGCGGCCTTGTGGCCGATATCTGCCGCCGAGGACCAGTCGAGCCGGAAGTGTCTGCCCTGCACCAACATGTCGAGCGAGGCCACCACCTGATCGCCGGGTGCCCGCACCACCGCCGCGTCGTCGCCCGGGCCGAGCAGCACGTCGGCAGCCTGCGGAAATCGTGACGTGAGCGCGGCGACGAGGCCAAACTCCCCCGCCTCGGCCAGCGTGCCCGACAGTCGTTGTGTCATTGAGAACCCTCCGCTTCCACGGTCTCGACAAGTGTGACAACCTAACCAGGCGGGAGCGTGCTCACCGCGCCAACGACACGACTCATATCGCGGAGGTCCACAGTGGTGGTTCAGGCCTACATCCTCATCCAGACCGAGGTCGGCAAGGCGGCGCAGGTAGCCCACTCCATCGCCAGCCTCAAGGGCGTCACGCTCGCCGAGGACGTGACCGGCCCCTACGACGTGATCGTGCGCGCTGAGGCGCGCAATGTCGACGAGCTCGGCAAGCTGGTGGTGGCCCGAGTTCAGTCTGTCGACGGCATCACCCGCACCCTGACCTGCCCGGTCGTGCACATCTGAGCGAGACGTCGTGCGGCTGCATGACGCGGCGACGGCACCCGTCCGCCGCGTGCCGGTCGGGGGTCTCCTTGTCTCGTCTGCTCTGCTGGCCCTGACGACGTCGGGGTGCGGCTCGCCGGTGGCCGTCGACCCACCGGATGTCGACACCGACACCGCCCCCGCCTGCCGAGCACTCGTCACCGGACTGCCGGAGACGGTCGAAGGTCAGGACGCCCGCGACGTCGAGCCTGACGAGACCCTGACCGCCGCCTGGGGAGACCCGCCGATCACGCTTCGATGCGGCGTCGAGCGGCCCCGGCGGCTGCAGCCGACCTCGTTCTGCTTCGTCGTCAACGACGTCGGCTGGTATGCCGAGGACGACAGGGGGACGCTGGACGGCAACACGCCTGCGCAGGGACCCGTGGTGTTCACGACGATCGGCCGATCGCCGTACGTCGAGGTCACTGTCCCACCCGAGGACAGCAGGCCTTCGGTCGACCCGCTGACGGACGTGGCAGCCGCCATCCGCAAGCACACCCGGCAGGAGCAGCCCTGTCAGTGAGATGCCTTCGGCCGACGACCATAGCGGGCATGGTCCTGGTGGCGGGCTGCAGGCGTCAGCGCAGGCCGGTGGGGCGCTCGGACGCCAGCGTGATCAGCCGATCGACGAGCTCCGGGTACGAGACCCCTGACTCGGCCCACATGCGCGGGAACATCGAGGAGGGGGTGAAGCCGGGCATCGTGTTGATCTCGTTGATCACCGGGGCACCATCGTGGCCGACGAAGAAGTCGACGCGAGCGAGTCCCTCGCAGCCGATGGCCTCGAAGGCCAGCAGGGCGAGCCGTTGGATCTCCTCGGCCAGCTCGTCGGGGATGTCGGCGGGCACCTGAAGAGTCACGCCCTCCTCGCCCAGATACTTGGCGTCGAAGTCGTAGAACTCGTGCTCGCCGTAGCCAGTGATCTCGGCGACCTTGCTCGCGTCGGCGTCGCCGTCGAGGCGCTGGAGCACACCGCACTCGATCTCGCGCGAGCCTTCGGCGGACGGCTCCACGAGCACCTTGGGGTCATAGCCGCGGGCATGCTCGACGGCGTCGTCGAGCCCGTCGACGTCATACACCTTGGTGATCCCCAGGCTTGACCCCCCGCGGGCCGGCTTGACGAAGACCGGGTAGCCGAGTGCGGCGACCGCCTCGCGCACGGCCCCACGGTCGTCCTCCCACTCGCGAGGCTTCACCACGGCGTACGGAGTGATGGGAAGCCCGGCGGCGGCGAAGACGATCTTCATGTAGTGCTTGTCCATGCCGACGGCGGACGCCAGCACGCCTGATCCGACGTATCGGATGCCGCCGATCTCGAAGAGCCCCTGGATGGTCCCGTCCTCTCCCCATGGCCCGTGCAGCAGCGGGAAGACGACGTCGACCGCGCCGAGCTCGGGTGGCGTGGCGCCAGGCTCAGCGACCGTGATCGCGTGCCGGGCGGGGTCGTTGCTCACGACCACCGCCGCGGCCGCGCCGTCGACGGCCGGCAGGTGCCCGGCGGTCAGCTGGAGGCGCGCCGGCTCAGCCGACTCGAGCACCCACTTGCCGTCGTGGCTGATGCCGATGGGCACCACGTCATACCGGTCGCGGTCGATCACAGCCAGCACGCTCGCTGCGGTCGCACACGAGACGGCATGCTCGCTCGACCGGCCACCGAACACGACAGCGATGCGGGGCTTGTGGGCGGGGCTCATTGCTCGGAGCCTAGTGCTCCCGCGACAATGGCTGGCGTGACAGCCCACAAACCCTCCGAGAGCCTCTCGATGTCGACCCTGGCGGTCAAGGCAGGTCGACCTCCGTCCGAACCCGACCAGCCGCTCAACGAACCAATCGTGATGGCGTCCACGTACGTCGCGGGTGGTGAGGTGGAGTACGGCCGCTACGGCAACCAGACCTGGCGCGCCTTCGAGGACGCGGTGGGTGCGCTGGAAGGTGGGCGCGCCCTCTCCTTCGCGTCGGGCATGGCAGCCATCACGACGGTCCTCGATCTGGTGGCGCCGGGTCAGACCGTCGTCGCCCCTCGTCACTGTTACCAGGGCACGCTCGCGCACCTGGCAGCGCTCGAACAGCGGGGAGTCCTCGAGGTCGTGCTCGTCGACATCGACAACACCGCCCAGGTCGCGGCAGCACTCGACGACAACGTGGCGTTGCTGTGGATCGAGTCGCCCACCAACCCAGCGCTCGAGGTTGCCGACATCCCGGCTCTGTGTGACGCGGCCCACGCGGTCGGGGCGCGAGTCATCGTCGACAACACGTTCGCCACTCCCCTGGTACAACGGCCGCTGACGCAGGGCGCAGACGTCGTCGTGCACTCAGCGACCAAGTACATCTCCGGGCACTCCGACGCGCTGATCGGGATCGTCGTCACGTCGGACGACCAGATCCACCGTGCTGTCGACGAGGCTCGGCGCGTCCGCGGAGCAATCCCGGGCACGCTCGAGGCTTGGCTCGCCCTGCGCGGCCTGCGGACGCTGCACCTGCGGGTCGAGCGCGCGCAGGCGAACGCTGCCGGGCTGGTCGCTCGGCTCCGCGAGCATCCGGCCGTGGACCGGGTGCGCTACCCGGGCTTCGGCGCCGTCATCGCGATCGAGCTCACCGGAGGCGCAGACGCAGCAGACCTCTTCACCCGCAGCACGTCGCTGTGGGTGCATGCCACCAGCCTCGGCGGGGTGGAGTCGTCACTGGAGCGCCGTCGTCGATGGCAGGGCGAGCCGCTCACCATCCCGGAGAGCCTCGTCCGGCTGAGTGTGGGCATCGAGGACGTCGACGACCTGTGGAAGGACCTGTCGCAGGCCCTCGGCCAGACACTCGCCTAGCTCTCGCCGGCCCGCCTGCCGCCCGCCCACCCGTCTCACACCCTGTCGTCCTGCCG
>JACDHG010000100.1 GCA_013821195.1 Propionibacteriales bacterium | reverse complement strand
TCATACTTGTGACCATGTCTGACGTTAGTTCGCTCGCCGAGGCCAAGGCCCACTTGTCGGAGTTAGTGGCGCGGGTAGGTGCGCAGCACGAGAGGGTGACGGTCACGGTTCATGGCCGTCCTGCCGCGGTCCTGCTCGCGGTGGATGATCTCGAGGCTTTGGAAGAGACCATTGCCGTGCTCTCCGACACGGCGGCACTGCATGCGCTCAGCGAGGCCGACGCTGAACTAGCACGTGGAGAAGGTGAAGACCAGGACGGGCTCGCTG
Source organism: Propionibacteriales bacterium (assembly GCA_013821195.1). Classification (GTDB taxonomy): domain Bacteria; phylum Actinomycetota; class Actinomycetes; order Propionibacteriales; family Nocardioidaceae; genus JACDHG01. Next base: position 8,633 of record JACDHG010000100.1, on the reverse strand, counting down.
CGGCGATGCGGACGCGTCGAGGCACTGCGTGAGCGACCAGCGCTACGAGTTGGTGATCGCTCCCACCGCCCGCAGGCAACTCGCCGAGCAGCTACCGGAGTCGGTGGCGTTCGCTGCGTACGAGCTCATCGTCGGCCCGCTGCTTGGTAAACCTCACCGAGTCGGCAAACGGTTGCGTCCGCCGTTGGACGATCGGCACAGTGCCCGCCGGGGCACCTACCGTGTGCTCTACAGGATCGAGGAAGAGCGCCACCGCGTAACCGTTGTAGGCGTGTTCGCACGCGCGGACGCCTACCGACCCCGCTGACACCACCGACGGCGGCGAGAGCGAACTGGTCACGCGAGGCACCGGCACCACCAGGTCAGGAGCCCGATGCGCGGCTGCGTTGCGGTCCTGGCTGATTTGAGGCGCACTCTCGGTAGCGGCTCCGGTCGTCGCCGGTAACTGGGGACCGTCCTCGGACCGGCCTGCCCTGGAGGTGCGCCATGACGGCGGTACTCATTGGTCACGCACGAGTGTCCACCGATCACAGGATCTGACTGCTCAACGCGACGGGCTCACCTTGTTCGGTGTGAGCGCGAATCGGATCCATGTCGACCATCTGGCCAGGACTCGTGAGCTTCCACTGAGCGTTGACGAACGCGGTGCCGCCGCCGCGCAAGGCGTAACCGGGGGACCGACGCACAAGCACGCCGTGCAGTGTCCTGCGCGGCGTGCTTGTGGTCCTTTGCTCGCCGACCTTGTCAGCCGGGCGAGGTGCGACTGACTACTTCGTGGCGATCGTGATCGTGGCGGTCCCGACCAGCAGTCCGCCCTTGACGGCGTCGGTCTTGAAGGTGTCGTTCAGCAGACCAGCCGCGTCGTCGGAGATCATCACCTTGGTGCCCTCGAGGATGGCGTCGTCGCCCTTGGTCTGCAGCGGCTTCAGGGTCCGACCGTCGAGCGAGAAGATGAACGCGTGCTTCGCGGCGGACTCACCGTTGACCCTCACGTCGCCGTACAGCTTGGAGGTGCCGGGGTCGATCTCGAAGTTCGTGAGCTCGGCCACGGTGTCACCGGCTGTCAGCGAGATTCCGCTGCCGTCGTGCTCGACGAGGCCCTGTACGTACGGGTCGATGCTGCCGGGCTTGTAGTAGGTCACGTCGCCGCCCGTGATCGGGAAGCTGAACGAGCCGTCGGCGAACCCCGCGTCACCGACGACGCCCGGCTTGAGCTTCAGGCTCGTCAACGCGTCGACGAAGCCCGGGTCGAGCAGCACAGCAGTGTTGTCGCCGCTGAGGTCGTTGACCTGCGCGACTGGCTCGGGCTTGCCGCCGCCGGCTGACTCGTCGTCAGCTCCGCAGGCTGCCAGCGGGAGGGTGAGGACGGCAGCTGCGGTCACGCCGAGCACCGTCTTGAAGAGTTTGGAGTTTCGAGCGGAACGCATCAGATTTTCGATCCTTGTCGATGTTGGGTCGTTGAACATCTGGAGTTCGCCGCGCCCGCACCGCAGGAGGGTGCCTCTCAGGGAATCCCAGCCCTCGTGGGAATGATGTGACTCACAGTAACTAGCGTGAGGAGTCCCGCAGCCGCTCGTCGAGCCCCCGTCCCATCAGTTCCACCGTGGCCCAGTCGAAGCAGCCACCTCCGTACGTCGCAACCGGGCCGGCGCGATGGCCGAGGTCGATCCGCAAGCGCAGCCGGAGACGGCTGCGCTGGGGTACGAGGTCGCTCAGAGCCAGCGCCCAGGTCAGCTTCAGGGGCGGGCGGTGGTGGCCGCGGCGTGGCGTCCGGGGGCGTCGTGACAAGTAGACGAGGTGGGACGGAGCGTCGATCTCGAACACCTCGAACTGAGGTGTGCCAGGTCCCCAGTCGGGGACCACGTCACCGACGGCCAGGTCGAGCCAGCGCCCATCGAGGTGCCGCAGCGCGCGTCGTGAGGCTGGGACGAAGATCTCGACCGATCGCGGCATGTACCAGCCGGCCCGGCGCTTGCCGAGCTGCACCAGCCACGGCCAGACGGTTTCTCTGGCGGCGTCGAACTCGAGAACCCGATCCATCACCAGGTCTGGGTGCGGCACGACGTCGTCGCCCGGCATCCGCGTGTCCGAGTCACCGCTCATCTCTCGACCGTATCCCCAGGGTCGTGCTCCGCCTTCCGCCCGCAGCTTCGGCGAACTGTGTCGTGATGGCTGGCTGGCACGGCGAGGTCGGCGCGCTCGGTTAGCTGCCGACGGGGACCAGCGGGTGAATGTCAGGTGGGGTCGCGAGGTGGTCGCCGGTGGCAGACAGTGCGGCACCGATGTGCGGTGTCTGTAGGTGGGCATCGAGGTCGACCTGCGTGCGCCAGAGCTCGACGGTCACGAATGTACCGGGGGCGCTGGCGGACTCGAAGAGGTCGTACCCGAGGCAGCCGTCTTCGGCACGACTGGGCTCGACGAGCGACTCCAGCGCGGCACGCACCTCGGCCTCCGATCCGGGCTTGGCAGCAATGACGGCGACGACTGGAAGAGCACTCATGGGGCCAACTTTCTCCGGAAGCGAAGGGTGCTGCCGACGTTACTCCTCGCCTCTCGTCCACAAGGTCGGGCTAGGAGTCAGACCGGAGCAGCTTGCCGAGGTGGAGAGAACCCTCCTCAGCCGCGTAGTGACCGAAGCGTGGCATGTCGACATACCCCGACGCTCGATAGAGACCGACCGCATCGACCTGGACGAATCCCGTCTCGAGCACGGTCGCGTCGGCGCCGGCATCCCGTGCCGAGCCCTCCAACGCGGCGAGCAGCGTCCGAGCGAAGCCGCGGCCGCGTTGATCGGGGTGGACGAACATCCTTCGCAGCTCGGCGGGGCGTTGTGAGGGCCAACCTTCGATGACGGAGTGCCAGCGCCAGCCGCCCATCGCGACTGGGTCCGCTGCCACGTACCCCACGAAAAGCGCGCCCCGCGGAGGGACGAAGTCGTCGCCGGGCATCGGCGAGCTGTCGGGTGCGCCGTAGATGTCGCGGTAGTAGGTCTGGGCAAGGTCGGTCAGCGTCACCGCGTGAGGGTGCGAGTACGCCACCTCCCGCAGCTCGAGCTGGAAGACATCGTCAGTTGAAGGCACGCCGCGAGCGTAGGTCTCTGGCCGGCACGACCGTGCGGGAGGTAGGTGCTTCAGTCGCTGTCGCGTTCGCGGGCTCCGAGGAATCTGACCGCGAGCATCACCCCGGCAAGCACCAGGATGGCACCCACCACCACCACGACAAGGGTGAGTCCCATCTGCTTCGGCATCGAGTCAAACATCGCGCCCACCTCCTGGTTTGGGTTCACGACTCGACACTAGGTCTGATCAGGTCAGAAAACCCTTACAGAACGATGATTCCCGAAACGGGGAGTGTCGCCGGGTATACGTGCTCGGCTGGTGCGCGCCGTGGGGGTGGGAAGAACGCGCAACCGTGCGACGTTAGGGCGGGTATGCCATTGACAGGTGAGTACGAGCCAAGCCCGTCCGAGTGGGTCCGCGATCACGTCGATAAGTACGAGAGCTCCGGCGGCACCGAGGGTACGACGATGCGGGGGTTTCCCGTGGTCGTCCTCACCACGCGAGGTGCCAGGTCGGGCAGGCTCCGCAAGATCCCGCTCATGCGGGTCGAGCACGATGGTGCGTACGCCGTTGTGGCGTCACTGGGTGGGGCGCCCAAGAACCCGGTCTGGTACCACAACATCGTCGCCGACCCCGCCGTCGAGCTGCAGGACGGTCCAGCGAGGCAGGACATGGTCGCGCACGAGGTCACCGGCGACGAGAAGGTGGTCTGGTGGCAGCGCTGTGTTGCAGCCTTCCCTGACTACGCCGACTACCAGCGCAACACTGAACGCGAGATCCCTGTATTCGTGCTCGAGGCGAAGGGCGATTCACCCTGACGGCACGGGCGTCGGGTCACCAACATCACCATCCAGAACGAGTGCCCGCTCGATCCCATCGAGCACGACCAGTTGCCCAACCGACCTTGTCGTGCATCAGCTCGTGCTGAACGCGCTGCGCGTCGACGGTCCGGTCCGGCAAGGCGTCCAGCCTCGTTGCGTTTGACGATCAGCTGAGCCAGGTCGGGCGCAGCGGGAAACCGGAGTCGCCGTCGGCACCCGGCTTGACCGCCAGCACCTGGTGCAGCTGCACGTCGTTGCGCTCGAACCCGAATCGCGATCCCGCCATGTACAGGCCCCAGACCCGCGCAGTCCCCTCACCGACATCAGCGACGCAGTCGTCCCAATGCCTGACCAGGTTGCCGCACCAGTGTTGCAGCGTTAGCGCGTAGTGCTCGCGCAGATTCTCCTCGTGCCGCACCTCGAGACCGGCGTCTTGCGCAGCTGCGATGATGCGTCCTGACCCGGTGAGCTCCCCGTCGGGAAACACGTAGCGGTCGATGAACGCACCGGTCGTGGACCGCGTGTTGTTCCTCGGGCGCGTGATGCAGTGGTTCAACAACCGGCCGCCGTCGCGCAGCCTGTCGCGCACGAAGCCGAAGTACGCCGGATAGTTGTGGACGCCGACATGCTCGAGCAGGCCGATCGAGCTCACCGCGTCGTATCCGCTGTCGGGGGCGTCTCGATAGTCGCCATGGATGATCTTGGCGCGGCCGCCAAGACCGTCGTGCTCCAGTGCCAACTGCCCCCACTTCGCCTGCTCGGCCGAGAGCGTGATGCCGATGGCGGTGACTCCGTAGTGCCTGACCGAGTGCCGGACCATCCCGCCCCACCCGCAGCCGACGTCGAGCAGCCGCATGCCGGGCTCGAGACCGAGCTTGCGACAGACGAGGTCGAACTTCTCCGCCTGCGCCTCTTCGAGGCTGGCGCCGACGGTCGGGAAGACCGCGCAGGTGTAGGCCATCGATGGGCCGAGCACCATCCCGTAGAAGTCGTTGGACACGTCGTAGTGGCGCTGAATCGACTCGGCGTCGCGGTGTCGCGAGTGCCGCAGCCCCTCCGCGACCCGTCGCCACCGAGGTTGCGCCTCTTGGTGCGGCGGCTCCGGCGGAACCAGCCGGCGCCAGCCCATCTCCCGGACCAGGGTGGCGACCTCCGCTGCGGTCGGCCGCCGGAAGCGCCAGCGCCCCATCACCCGGAGAGCGTCGTAGGGGTCACCCGGATGGATGCCTTCGAGGTCCAGATCGCCGCGCACGTAGGCTCGGGCCATCCCCAGGTCTCCCGGCGCGGTCGCGAGGTAGCGCAGGCCCCGCTCGTTCTTGAGTCGCATCGTGATGCGGGTGTCGGTGGGACCGAAGCCACTGCCGTCGTACGCCTCGAACCGGAGCGGAAGCTCGCCTGCCGTCAGTTTCGACACCATGTCGGCGATCCTCATCGTCCCCCCACCGCCTTCTCGTAGAGCCCGAGCAGCCGGCCAGCACTGTCGTAGCGCTTCTTCACCGCCCGGTAGGTCTCCCCGCCGTAGATGGCGTAGAAGCGATCCTCCTCGTAGTAGGCGTCTGAGTACAGGGACTTGTGGCCGCGGTGGTCGGCGACGGAACGCTCGACCATCGTGTTGACATCGCCGTCGGACCGGCCAGGTTGGATGGGCACCATGCCCCAGAAGCCGGCGTTGACATAGACCTGTCCCGGGTCCAGCGGGTAGAGCGGCCACTGAAGCCCGCTGCCCGGGCCAGTCGCCTCGCGAAGCATCAGCGGACACAGCCACACCGGTCGCATGCCGACTCGGCCGTCGAACCAGCGCAGGAAGTCCGCGATCCTCTCGACCGGGATCTCGACGTCCTGGACGACTCGCTCGCGCCCCGGTCTGCCGCGCAGACGGTCGATGCGCGCCAGCACGGCATACCTGCTCTCGAACCCGACGATGCAGTGGTAGACGTCGCTGCGGCGGTACCTCGTGGGCCACAGGCGACGAAGGGTGGGGTGCTGGGCACCGAACGCCTGTGAGCACCAGAACCAGTCGGTGTCCCAGCGCCAGATGTAGCCGTGGACGGTGAGGACGTCGCGGTTACGCTCACGGATCGAGCGGTAGTAGATCTGCTGGCCGGTGTAGTCGCTCGGCGCCGACAGGCCGGACTCCGTTACCTCGTCGACGAATCGGCCGAGGGTCAGGTAGCTCTCCCGCGGGGAGAACATGACACCGTCAAGGAAGTCGACGCTTTCCCCGTCGTAGGCATGGTCGCGGCAGATCGCGTCGACCGCTCGGGCAAGCTCGTCGAGATCTCCGAAGCGGACGTGGCGCAGCGCGACGTACACGCCGACCGGCTGGAGCTCGATACGCAGCCGGAGTGCGTAGCCGAGGCTGCCGTACGAGTTCGGGAAGGCGTGGAAGAGGTCGGCGTGCTCGCCGTCCGGCCGTGCGGTGACGATGTCGCCGTCGCCGGTGAGGATGTCCATCTCCAGCACGGACTCATGGGGCAGCCCGTGCCGGAACGAGGTGGACTCGATGCCCAAACCGGTGACCGCGCCGCCCAGCGTGATCGTCTTCAGCTGCGGCACGACGAGTGGCATCAGGTCGTGCTCGAGCGTCGCGCCCACGAGGCTCTCGTAGGTGCACATGCCCTGGACGTCGGCAGTCCGGGTTGTCGGATCCACCGAGATGACACCGTCGAGCTGCGAGACGGCGAGTCCCGGTGACGAGGACGAGGATCGGGGCCGGAACAGGTTCGACGTCTTCTTCGCGAGCCTGACCGGATCGCCGGGGGCGATGGCGCGGTACGACGCTTGCACCGCCGCGACGGCATCGTCATGGCCCGTGGCCGGCCGCCTTGTCCCCTGCACCGCACCACTGTATCGACGGTCGACCTCGTGATCGTGCGAGCCTTGCCGCCTCGCAGCCTTAGGGTGGAGGCCCTTGACGCCACCGACGAGGAGCTGGCCGGTATGAGGACGACACCCTTCATAGCTGACCGCGCAGCGCTAGCCGCGCGAATTCTCGACGTCGCCCACCTCACCGGTGATTTTGTGCTGCGGTCCGGTGCCACGGCGGGAGAGTACTTCGACAAGTACCAGTTCGAGTCGAGACCTGACCTGCTCCGCGAGATCGCGAGAGCGATGGTGCCGCTGATCCCCGCCGAGACCGAGGTGCTGGCCGGGCTCGAGCTGGGTGGGGTGCCGGTCGCCACGGCCTTGTCCCTGCAGACCAGTCTGCCCGTGACCTTCGTACGCAAGCAGGCAAAGACCTATGGCACCTGCCGGATCGCGGAAGGCGTCGACCTCGACGGTCGCCGAGTCACGGTGGTGGAGGATGTCGTCACCTCTGGCGGACAGATCCTCTTGTCGGTCCAAGACCTCCGTGACGCGGGCGCGCACGTGGAGGAAGCGCTCTGCGTCATCGACCGTGAAGCAGGAGGAGCAGAGGCACTGACGGAGATCAGCGTCCAGCTGAGTCCGCTTTTCCGCGCCGACGAGCTGAGAGCGGCTGCAGGCGTCTGACTCGCCCGGCAGCTGGCAACGTGACGTGAGCGAGAACGTGTCCGCAACGGTCTGACAACTCTGTGCCAGGGGTGGGAGCTGTCGGGTACGGTGAGGCGATGTCGACGGCTACGGTCCTGGATCCCGAGTCCGAGCTCTTCCAATACCGTCGAGAGCTCCTCGGGTACTGCTACCGGATGCTCGGCTCCGCCTTCGACGCCGAGGACGCCGTCCAGGAGTCGATGACGCGCGCCTGGCGCAGCGTCGACAAGTTCGAGGGCCGCTCGGCTCTGCGGTCGTGGCTCTACCGGATCGCCACCAATGTGTGCCTGGACATGATCGCCAGCCGCACTCGCCGCGCCCGTCCGATGGACATGTCGGCGTCAGCGTGGCAGCCGGTCGAGGCGTCGCTCGCAGCGCGCCGGTCCGAGGACACCTGGCTCGAGCCGATGCTCGACGTCTCCGTGATGCCGTCGGTCACCGATCCCGCCGACGTCACGGTCGGACGCGAGTCCGTGCGGCTGGCGTTCGTCGCCGCGCTGCAGCACCTGCCGCCACGGCAGCGTGTCGTGCTGATCCTGCGCGACGTGCTGCGCTGGAAGGCAGACGAGGTGGCGGCGCTGCTCGACACCAGCGTCGCCTCGGTCACCAGCGCCCTCCAGCGGGCGCGGGCCACGATCGAGTCACGCGCCCTCAGCGACGGTCAGGTGTACGACCCCGTCGACTCCGAGCAACAAGTGCTCCTGGCCCGGTACGTCGAGGCATTCGAGAGCTACGACATCGACCGCTTCGTGGCATTGCTGCGCGAGGACGCCACCCAGAACATGCCGCCGTACGAGATGTGGCTGCAGGGTCGCGACGACATCGGCGCCTGGATGCTCGGTCCTGGGCACGCCTGCCGCGGATCCCGCCTTGTCCCGGTCGTCGCCAACGGCGCGCCCGCTTTTGCTCACTACAAGCCAAGTGGGCCGGGAGGGGACCGGGAGCCCTGGGCACTCCAGGTGCTCGAGGTGGCAGCGGGTCAGGTGGTGGCCATCACCTCGTTCCTCGACACTCGGTTGTTCGCGCTGCTCGGTCTCCCCGAGCACCCTGACGACTGAGGTTTGCCGAGGGGTCGCGTATGCCGCGCTGAGGGGTCGCGTAGGCGGGTCAGGGATGGTCATGTCAGTTCGGCATACGTGACTTGTCGGCGTAGCGGCCGCGGGTAGGGTGTGATGCCAGCCGCGCCACAGGGGAGGGACGTCGATGCAGCTCGGGGAGTTCAACGCACTCGACCTTGACG
>JACDHG010000099.1 GCA_013821195.1 Propionibacteriales bacterium | reverse complement strand
TGGCGAAACGACGTGCATGGATCAGGGTGGCGAAGCCTCGTGGTGTGCCTCTTCGGCTGCGAGCCGGCCGATGAGGTCAAGTGGCTCCGCTTCGACCTCGGGTTCCTCGTAGCGGCGTTCCTTGAACACGATGGTGCGGTAGGTCCAGAACCGGAACACCATGCCGAGAACGAGCCCGACGACGTTCGCCGAGATGTTGTCGGCAAGCGGCGTACGCAGGTCGAGCACGTAATGGGAGACGGCGAGGCAACCGACCGCGATGAGCATGCCCAGGCCGTTGAGCAGGAAGAACAGCGTGACCTCTCGACGGGCACCGCTGCGCGCCCGGTCGCGCCAGGTCCAGTGCCTGTTGCCGAGATAGGTCACCATGGTGGCAACTGCCACGGAGATCCCCTTGGCGGTGAGGGGTTTGTGCTCCAGCAAGCCAGGATCGCCCGCGAAACGAAGCAGGTTGAAGATCCCGACATCGACGATGAACCCCAGACCGCCGACGACGCCGAACTTGACGACCTCATGGGTCAGGCCGCGGACACGTTCGAGCACTGATGACTTCCTGACGAGGAGAGAGACGTCGACCACCCAGCGTACTGCTCGCCGATCCACCTCCCGGTCGAGAACGGCGTCGCTAGGCTGTCCGCCGTGGAGACTCCGGTGGTAGGCGTGGTGGGAGCAGGACAGCTCGCGCGGATGATGCAGCAGGCCGCCATCGGCCTCGGCGTCCCCCTCCGGCTGCTCGCGGAGGCCCGGGACTCGTCGGCTGGGCACGTCATCACCGACACGACGGTGGGCGACTACACCGACTACGACACCCTCTCGACGTGGGCCAAGGGCAACACCGTCGTCACCTTCGACCACGAGCACGTCTCGACAGCGCATCTCGAGTCGCTCGTCGCCGACGGCGTCATCGTCCGACCCGCGCCGGGTGCCCTCGTGCACGCCCAGGACAAGGTCGTGATGCGAGCGAGGCTGTCGTCGCTCGGGGTCCCCGGTCCGCGGCACGCCGTCGTCGAGGCAGCCGACGGCGTGGCCGCATTCGCGTCCACCGTGGGCGGATTCCCCGTCGTGCTCAAGACCGCCCGCGGCGGGTATGACGGCAAAGGTGTCTTCGTCGTCGACGACGAAGCAGGTGCAGTCGGCGTGTTGGCGAGCACGCCGGACGCGGTTGCGGTCCTGGCCGAGGAGAAGGTCGGCTTCCGACGAGAGCTTGCGGTGTTGGTGGCGCGCGCACCGAGTGGCCAGCTGGCGGCATACCCGGTGGTCGAGAGCGTGCAGCGCCAGGGCATCTGCGTCGAGGTCACCGCACCCGCTCCCGACCTTGACCCCGATCTGGCGGTCGAGGCGCAGGGGATCGCCATGAGGGTCGCGGCGGAGCTCGGGGTGACCGGTCTGCTCGCCGTCGAGCTGTTCGAGACCACCGACGGCCGCGTGCTCGTCAACGAGCTGGCGATGCGGCCGCACAACACCGGACACTGGTCGATCGACGGGGCCGTCACGAGCCAGTTCGAGAACCACCTCCGTGCGGTTCTCGACCTGCCGCTCGGGGACCCGACCCCCCGTGTCCGCTGGTCGGTGATGGTCAACATCCTCGGCGGCGACGCCCCGACGCTCTATGACGGTTTCCCCCACGTGCAGGCCCGTGACCCGCAGATCCGCGTGCACCTGTACGGCAAGCAGGTGGAGCCTGGCCGCAAGGTCGGCCACGTGACGGCGTACGGCGACAACCTGGCCGAGGTACGGGAGCGAGCCCGGCACGCGGCTGCCTGGTTCGAGGGCACGTAGTCGGTGGCTGAGACGCTGTACGATGTCGGCACCGTGCGCAAGCCAGTGATCCGTGCCACCAGCGGCGCGGACGCGATGGAAGGGCTCTCGATGGTGGTGGCACCCAGCGCGGTCTATATCCACATCGGACTGCATAAGACCGGCACCACCTATCTCCAGAACATGCTGCGGGTCAACCGCGAAGAGATCCGGCGTCAGCTGGTGGAGTTCACGGGTGGGCCGGGCGAGCCGGCCCAGAAGGCGGCGGTCTGGGATCTGCACGGGCGGCGGCTGCCCGACGTCGACCCTCAGCACTACGCAGGCAGGTGGAAGGCGCTGGTCGAGCACATCAACTCCAGTGGCCTGCCCCGAGCGCTCATCTCCGAGGAGCGTCTCGGTCTCTCGACTCTCAAACAGGCCCGCAAGGTCGTCGGTGCCTTTCCCAGTGCCGAGGTGCACGTGGTCGTCACCGTCCGAGACCTGGGGCGGGTCGCAGTGTCGGCCTGGCAGGAGGAGATCAAGAGCAGAGGCTTGTGGACCTGGCAGGAGTTCGCTGACTCCATTCAGGATCCTGGGCGTGTCGCCACGAGCCCAGCCCGCAACTTCTGGCTGCGCCAGGACGTCGTGAAGATCTGTGCGACCTGGGAGTCCGTGGTCCCCGCCGATCGGCTGCACATCGTCACTGTGCCCGCACCCGGCTCGGCGCCGGAGCTGCTGTTGGAACGGTTCACCTCCGTGCTGGGTATCGATGCCTCGGCACTCACCGAGCGGCCTGCCTGGACCAACGAGACCGTTGGCGTCGCCTCGACGGAAGTGATTCGCCGGCTCAACGAGCGACTCGGGAGCCGGCTCAACCAACGTCAGTACGACAAGATCATCAAGGGCACACTGGTGCCGCTGGTCGCACGACGTACCGAGCCGGCGCGGTTCAGCCTTCCGGAGCAGGACATCGGCTGGGCTGTCGCACGGGCCGACGAGATGATCGCGGCGCTGGGGGCACGGGGCTACCCAGTCGTAGGCGACCTCAACGAGCTGCGGCCGCGCTTCCGTGACGGCAGTCGTCGACCCGATGACGCGACCGACGATGAGCTGCTCGCCACTTTTCTCGACGCGCTCGCCCTGCTGGCCGAGACACATGCCACGTCGTCGAAGGCACGCAAGCGACGAGAGTCGGAGCGGGCGAACTATCGCGAAGGCCTCGCCAGCAAGACCCGGGGAGCGCTCTTTCTCACCCAGAGCAAGGCGGCTGAGCTGGCAGACACGAATCCAGTGGCCGCCAAGGCGATGGGTATGGTGCTGCGGTCCCGCGACCGTGCCCGGCTCAGGGCGCGCGACGGTTTCAAGGGCTGATCACCCGGGCTGGACCCCTGGCCCGGACCTGATCTCCCGCCGCGAGACAGAGGAGGAGCACTGACGAAGATGAGACAGGTATCGACAGGTGGTGGCGCCCAGGTGGGCATCGTGATGGGATCGGAATCGGACTGGCGCATCATGCGGGCCGCCGCCGAAGCCGTCGGCGAGTTCGGCGTCGGCTACGAGGCCGATGTCGTCTCAGCGCACCGAATGCCGGTCGAGATGCTCGACTACGGCCGTACGGCCCACGAGCGAGGGATCCGCGTCGTCATCGCCGGCGCTGGGGGAGCAGCCCATCTCCCGGGCATGCTGGCGGCGGTCTCGCCCCTGCCGGTGATCGGCGTACCGGTCGCACTCGAGCATCTCGATGGCCTCGACTCGCTGCTGTCGATGGTGCAGATGCCAGCCGGCGTGCCCGTAGCCACCGTCGCGGTCGACAACGCCCGGAACGCTGGACTGTTGGCGGTGCGGATCCTTGGGGCGTCCGACGACACGATGCGCGAGCGGATGGTCGACTTCCAGGCAGCTCTCGCCGCGTCGGCGCGCGCCAAGGGCGAGGTTGTCCGCAGCGAGGCCGCCGAGGGTCATGCATGAGTGGCGTCGCTGGGACCGGCCCTAGCACTGTCTATCTCCACATCGGGTTGCACAAGACCGGAACCACCTTCGTGCAGAACGTGCTCGCGGCCAACCGGGCGCAGCTGCGTGAAGGAGGTGTCGACTACCCGGGTGGGAAGGGAGAGCCGGTTCAGGCGTTCGCTGCTCTCGACCTTCAGGGCAGGCGGCCCCGCGGCTACAACGACAAGCGGGTCGAGGGCTCCTGGGACGCGATAGTGGCCGCCATCCACGAGCGTGGCCTGCCGACGGCACTCATCTCCGACGAGCGGCTGAGCATGTCGACGCTCAAGCAGGCGCGCAACGCGGTCGACTCCTTTCGCGACTCCGAGGTGCATGTGGTCGTGACGGCGCGTGATCTCGGCCGAATCGCCGTCTCCGCCTGGCAGGAGTCCATCAAGGGCGACGGGACGTGGACATGGCAACAGTTTGCGGCGTCGATCAGGGACCCAGCACAGATCGCAAAGGCACCGGCTCGAAGCTTCTGGCTCCGACAGGACCTCGTGAAGATCTGTGAGACGTGGGAGACCGCCGTGTCGACCGACCGCGTCCACGTCGTCACGGTGCCGAGGACCGGGTCGTCGCCCGACGATCTGCTGCGCCGGGTCGCCTCCGTCGTCGGCTTCGACCCGGTGTTGCTGACCGAGCGTGCCGCGTGGAGCAACGAGACGGTCGGCGTGGCCGCGACAGAGGTGCTGCGGCGGGTCAATGAGCGTCTGGCCGGCCGACTCAACCAACGAGAGCACGACCACGCGATCAAGAACACGCTGGTGCCGATGCTGGCCGAGCGAACCGAGCCGGTGCGCTTCACGCTTCCCGAGGAGGAGGTCGCCTGGGTGAGCGCGAGGGCCGATGAGATGATCTCCGCGGTCATCGAGCACGGCTATCCCGTGGTCGGCGACATCGAGGACCTCCGGGTCACGGTGAAGCCGGGAGGGCGTCGCCCCGACGACCCGTCGGAGGGCGAGCTGCTCGCGGCGTCGCTGGATGCGCTGGCGATGCTCTCCGAGAAGTACGCCACGACATGGTGGGCCCGCCGCAAGGCCGTCATCGAGGCTGACCCGCCGAAGCCGAACATCGCGAGCAAGGCCCGCGGGGCGGTGTTCCGCGGCCAACGCAGGGCCGCTGAGCTCGCCGACCGCAACCCGCTGGCGGCGCGCGCCGTCGGTGCCGTGCTCAAGGGGCGTGACCGGGCGCGGGTCCGGACCCGGAGAAGCAATGACGACGGCTGAGGAGATCCGCGACCTCGAGCGTCAACGGCTGCGGTCGCTGGTCAGTGGGGACATGCGGACGGCGCAGTCTCACTGGCTCTCTGTGCACTCGATCGACGACGTGTCGTCTTCCTTGATGGACTCGAAGACCGCGCCGGCCCGCTCCTCGTCCCAGAGCACCGCCGACCCGACCGGAGTCTGTGCGCCGAGTGTGGAGAACGGCACAACACACCGCTTGGCGTCGGTGCCGGAGCTGTGAGCCATGGCCCACGCGAACCGTGCAAGGTCGATCGGCCCGACGTCCTCGCCGACTTGCAGCGACTCCGCACCTGCCTTGTTGACCTGGAGGTAGCGCCACGGCAGCACGACTGTCTGCCAGGAAGCGGCCTTCTTGCCGACGGCGGAGATGACCTCGCGTTGATGCATGGCGCGGGTGATGTCACCGTCACCGAAGGCGCGCGAGCGCGAGTACTGCAACGCTGTCCCACCATCGACGTTTTGGCAACCCGGCTCGAGCTGGAGACGCCCTGCGTTCGGGTCGTCGATCTTCGTCTCCGGGCACACCTCGATGCCGCCGACCGAGTCGACGACGTCGACGAAGCCGACGAAGCCGACCTCGACATAGTTGTCGACCCTGAGGCCGGTGTTCAGCTCGACCGTCTCGACCAGCAGCACCGGCCCGCCGAACGCGTACGCGGCATTGATCTTGTTCTCTCCCTCGCCGGGGATCTCCACGTAGGAGTCACGCGGCAGCGACAGGAGCAGGTTCGGGCCGTCACCGTCGGGGACGTGCAACAGCAGGATCGTGTCGGTGCGCTGGCCCTCGGCGTCGCCGGTAGCCAGCTCGCCGCGCTCCTCCTCGGACAGGTCCGCACGGCTGTCGGAGCCAACCAGCAGGTACGTCGTGCCGGGCGTGTCGTCGGGTCGGTCACCGCTGGGCTCCGCGTCGACCTTGCTGACGTTGCTGTAGGCCCAGATCGGCACCGCCACCAGGAAGGCGATCCATACCAGGACCAGCGCGAGGATGCTGCGCAGCCACCAGTTCCTGCGACGCCTGGGACGCCGAGGGGGCCGTGTCTGCCGCCCAGGTGGGCGGCTCGATGGAGTCTGCTGAGGTCCAGGTTGCGCCGGCGCGGCGAAGCCAGGCTCGGGCCTGGTGTCGGCGGGTCGGGGAGGCGGTGACCGGTAGGTTCCCCCGAAGGACGACCGCCTCTCGCCGGTGGGTGGTTGGGCGCCGCGGACGTCGGGCCGGGGCTGGACGCCCATGACTCGCGTGGCGTCGTCGCCCGGTGGCGGGAACTGCTGAGTCGCCTCAGAGGAGTTCTCGTCAGGACTCTGCTTGCCTGAGTACAGCCAGCCGTACCCAGGGTCGTCCGGGTTCTGCTTGTCCGCCATGCGGGTCACGCTACCTGTCACAGGCACTGACCGGCCGTAGGCGCCCCCACGGCGTACACCAGCCGTGTCAGCGCGACACCGCCAAGGGAGGTTGCCTCGGCGGGTCGGGCTAAATGTGACCGATGTGATGTGTGTTGCTGGTGATACTGAGTCTGTGTCCGCTGCGCTCCCCCCCCTGACGTCGCTCTCCGCATCCCGCGGCGGGTTGTCCGCCGCCGCCGGCAGGGTCAGGTTCCGACGTGCTCTCACGCTGATGGCGATGACGGTCGTCGTCCCGGGGAGCGCCCAGATCGCGGCTGGAGATCGCCGCCTCGGGAAGATCGCGCTGCGCTGTGCTGCCGCCGGTCTCGCCTTCGTAGTCGCCCTCGTCATCGTGGGTGTGGTCGCTCCACAGCAGCTTGTCGCTGCTTTCACCGATACCTGGTTCCTCGTCGCCCTCCGTCTTGGGCTGGTCATCTATGCCGTGGGGTGGGCGTTCCTGCTCGTCGACGCCTGGCGGATCGCGGATCCGCTGGGGCTTGCGCAAGGTCAGCGACTCTTCGTGACCGGGCTCAACGGGCTGCTGTGCTTCGGTCTGTCCGGCGGTCTGCTCTTCACCAGCCACCTCGTCGCCGTACAACACGATTTCATCGAGACGGTATTCGGCTCCCAGCCGGTGAGCGAGCCTGAGCGCGGCCGGTACAACATCCTGCTCCTGGGTGGTGACGCCGGACCGGGCCGGTCCGGCGTCCGCCCGGCCAGCCTGTCTGTCGCCCGCATCGACGAGGAGACCGGTCGTACGGTGCTGCTCGGACTGCCTCGGAACCTGGCAGACGTGCCCTTTCCTGACGGCACCGTCATGAGCACACGGTTCCCGAACGGTTTCGACTGCGATGGCTGCTATCTCAATGGCGTCAACACCTGGGCCGAAGACCATGCCGAGCTTTTCCCAGGAGTGGAGAACCCAGGGATCGAAGCCACGACCCAGGCGGTGGAGGAGATCACCGGACTCGCCATCAACTACTACGCGCTCATCGACCTGCGGGGTTTCCGCGACCTCGTCGACGCGACCGGCGGCGTCGACATCGCCGTGGGCGAGCGGATACCCATCGGCGGGGTCGGGGGCCCTGTCACCGGTTGGATCGAGCCCGGCAGGCAGCACCTCGACGGATACGAGACGCTCTGGTACGCCCGCAGCCGCGCGACGTCGAACGACTACTCACGGATGGCGCGGCAGAAGTGCGTGATGAGCGCGATGCTTCACCAGCTCGATCCACAGACAGTCGTGACGAACTTCGGAGCCATCGCCAAGGCCGGCAAACAGGTGATCTCGACCTCGATGCCGGCCAGCGAGCTCGCGACCTTCGTCGACCTCGCCGTCAAGGCGAAGGGCATGCCGGTGTCGAGCGTCTCGTTCGTGCCCCCGAAGGTCGACACAAGCGACCCCGACTGGCAGCTCATCCGCACGATGGTGTCGGATGCGATGGACAGGTCCGAGGGCAAGGACGGGCTCGACCTGGCGAGAGCGCTCCCGAGGGACAAGAACCCGAGGGACAAGAAGAAGCCCCGCCCGGACGCCAACGACAGCAGTGACCTCGCGCGGTCCTGCTGACCGGTGTCAGCAGAGGTCACCGCCGGCGACCCGTACGATGAGGTGCTCGCGTCGGCTGGCGTCGGCTGGCGTCGAGCGGCGTACCAGACATCGGAGGACGAGAGCGTGAGCGAGGTGCGGGTCGCGGCCGTGGTCGTGACATGGAACCGTCGTGAGCTCCTCGCCCAGTCGCTGCACGCGCTCGAGGCGCAGACGCTCGCACCTGCGGCTGTCATCGTGGTCGACAACGCGTCGGACGATGGTACGGAGCAGATGCTCGCCGAGCGCTTTCCTCGCCTCGACGTGGTGCGGGCGCTCCTCAATACCGGCGGTGCCGGCGGGTTCGCGATCGGGCTCGAGAGGGCGCTCTCCGACGACTGCAGGCTGGTCTGGCTGATGGACGACGACACCGTGCCGGAGAGGACCGCGCTCGCCGAGCTGGTCGGCGCCCGTCAACGGTATGCCGGTGCAGCCCCCGCGCTGGTCGCCTCCCGCGTGGTCTGGACCGACGGCCGTGATCATCCGATGAACACGCCGCGGGCCAAACCCGGGGCGCGGGCGGCTGAGCGGGCCGCGGCGGCCGACGTCGGCTGCGTGCCCATCCGGTCGGCGTCGTTCGTCTCCGTGCTCGTCGACGCCGACCTCGTCCGCGAACGCGGGCTGCCGGTGGCTGACTACTTCCTCTGGAACGACGACTTCGAGTTCACGACGCGCATCATCCGCGGCGGAAGGGCGCTGTACTGCCCGGCCTCGGTGGTGGTCCACAAGACCAAGGCGTTCGGCTCGACCGACGCCGACCCCGGCGAGCGGTTCTTCTTCGAGGTGCGCAACAAGATCTGGTTGTTCGGCCGCTCCCGTGGTCTCAGCCCGACCGAGAAGGCGGTGTACGCCGGATCCACCGTGCGACGCTGGGTCCGCACCATCGGGCGCTCGCCTGACCGGCGGACGCTGTGGCGAGGACTGCGACACGGGCTCGTCGCAGGGGTCCGGACCCGGCCGCGGTCG
>JACDHG010000098.1 GCA_013821195.1 Propionibacteriales bacterium | reverse complement strand
CCTTCCTGGCTGTGGCGGTGATCCCGTTCGGTCCCGAGGTGAAGGTCCCCTTCAGCGACGTGGTGACGCCACTGCAGCTCACCGACCTGCCCGTGGGGGTGCTGTACATCCTTGCGGTCACGTCCATCGGCATCTACGGCATCGTGCTGGCCGGCTGGTCGAGCGGGTCGACGTACTCACTGCTGGGCGCCCTGCGCTCCTCTGCGCAGGTGATCTCCTACGAGATCGCCATGAGTCTCTCCTTCGTCGCCGTCTTCCTGTACGCCGGCTCGATGTCCACCTCGGGCATCGTGAAGGCGCAGGAGGACCTGTGGTTCGGCCTGATCTTGTTCCCGTCGTTCGTCATCTACATGATCGCCATGGTGGGCGAGACCCACCGGGCGCCGTTCGACCTCCCCGAGGCAGAGGGAGAGCTCGTGGGTGGCTTCCACACCGAGTACTCGTCGATCAAGTTCGCGTTCTTCTTCCTTGCCGAGTACATCAACATGGTGACGGTCTCGATGCTCGCGACGACGCTGTTCCTCGGTGGCTGGCGCGCCCCGTGGCCGCTGTCGTTGTGGGAGGGCGCCAACCAGGGCTACTGGCCCCTGCTGTGGTTCTTCGCCAAGGTGATGGTGTTCATCTTCATGTTCATCTGGTTGCGCGGAAGCCTTCCACGGCTGCGCTACGACCAGTTCATGAAGTTCGGCTGGAAGGTCCTGATTCCCGCCGCGCTGCTCTGGATCGTCGCCGTCGGCACAGTCCGCGCCCTCAGCCTCGAGGAGCCCATCGACCGTCGCTACCTGCTGGCGGCTGCCGCGGTGGCCATCGTGCTCTTCGTGGTGCTTGGGTTCTTCGGCGACGACGAGGACGAGGACGAGCACGAAGCAGAGCCCGCAATCCAGCACGACGACTTCGAAGGCGGATACCCGGTGCCCCCGATGCCCGGACAGGAGAGCATTCGTGGCTAGTCTGAGAGAACAGTTCTGGGACCCCGTCGCCGGGTTCGGCGTGACGTTCCGCACGATGTTCAAGGGTGTCGTCACCGAGCAGTACCCCTTCGAGAAGAAGGCGACTGCGCCTCGCTTCCACGGGCGCCACCAGCTCAACCGCTGGCCCGACGGTCTCGAGAAGTGCATCGGGTGTGAGCTGTGTGCGTGGGCGTGCCCCGCCGACGCCATCTACGTCGAGGGCGCCGACAACACAGACGGCGGCCGATTCTCGCCAGGTGAGCGCTACGGCAGCGTCTACCAGATCAACTACCTGCGCTGCATCCTGTGTGGTCTCTGCATCGAAGCCTGCCCCACGCGGGCGCTGACGATGACGAACGAGTACGAGCTCGCCGACAACAACCGGGCGGACCTCATCTACGAGAAGAACGACCTGCTGGCTCCCCTGCTGCCTGGCATGGAGCAGCCCCCTCACCCCATGCGTCTCGGCGAGGACGAGGGTGCCTACTACCGTGGTATCGGCGCCAGCGTGCGCGAGACAGGCGACGGCGAGGTCCCCGCATGATCGCCTTCTGGGTCCTCGCGCCGGTGATGGTCGCCTGTGCGATCGCCATGGTGATGGCACGCAAGGCGGTCCACTCTGCCCTGCTGCTCGCCGTCATCATGATCTCACTCGCGATCCTGTACGCCGCCCAGAACGCACCTTTCCTGTTCGCCGTGCAGATCATCGTCTACACCGGCGCGGTGCTGATGCTCTTCTTGTTCGTGCTGATGCTCGTCGGGGTCGACTCGTCGGACTCGCTCGTCGAGACGCTGCGTGGTCAGCGGGTCGCGGCAGTCGTCGTGGGGCTCTTGTTCGGCGTCCTCGTCGCCACCGCCGTCGGGCAGACGACGTTCGGTGCCGCTGTCGGTCTCCAGGCGGCCAACGCCGACGGCAACGTCAATGGCATCGCTGCGGTGCTCTTCAGCAAGTACATCTTCGCGTTCGAGGTCACGAGCGCCCTGTTGATCACGGCGGCGCTGGGGGCGATGGTGCTGGCGCACCGCGAGCGGCTGAGCCCGAAGGCCACCCAGCGCGAGCTTGCCGTGAAGCGGATGCGCGACTACGCCACGACGGGAGCTCACCCTGGGCCCCTTCCCAACTCGGGCACGTTCGCTCGTCACAACTCTGTCGACACCCCCGCCCTGCTGCCTGACGGCACCCCGTCGGAGCTGTCGATCTCGCGAGTCATGCGGGCCCGCGGCACCGTACGGGACGTGAGCGCTGATCGCACCCTGGCTGCTGAGGTCGAGGACGACCCAGGGCAGATCGAGGGAGGAGACAGGTGAGCGTCACTCCCTTCCTGGTGCTGTCGGCCATCTTGTTCAGCGTCGGCGCGGTCGGCGTGCTCGTCCGCCGGAACGCGATCGTCGTCTTCATGTGTGTCGAGCTGATGCTCAACGCCTGCAACCTGTCCTTCGTGACGTTCGCCCGCCAGCACGGCAACCTCGACGGTCAGATCGCCGCCTTCTTCGTGATGGTTGTCGCGGCTGCAGAGGTCGTCGTTGGCCTGGCGATCATCATGACCATCTTCCGGACGCGACGCTCGGCCTCCGTCGACGACGCCAGCCTCCTCAAGTACTAGGGGGTTGTCACCTTGAGCCAGCTGTACTTGATCATCGCGCTGCCTGCAGCCAGCGCCGCGGTTCTGTTGCTCGGCGGACGTGCGACGAACGCCTGGGGACACCTGCTAGGCACCGCCGCGCCGCTCGCCTCCTTCGTGATCGGCGTCGTCGCCTTCGCCCAGCTGTCGACGGGCGACGAGGAAGCTCTGACCCAACAGCTGTTCACCTGGATAGACGCGGGGGCCTTCCAGGTGGAGTTCGGTCTGCTCTTCGACCCGCTGTCGGCACTGTTCGTCCTGCTCATCACGGGTGTCGGTGGGCTGATCCACGTCTACTCGATCGGCTACATGGAGCACGACGTCCGCCGCCCCCGCTTCTTCGGTTACCTCAACCTGTTCGTCGCCGCCATGCTCCTCTTGGTGCTCGCCGACGACTACCTGGCCTTGTTCCTGGGCTGGGAAGGCGTCGGTCTGGCGTCATACCTGCTCATCGGCTTCTGGCAGCACAAGGACTCGGCCGCCGTCGCCGCGAAGAAGGCATTCGTGGTGAACCGGGTCGGTGACCTGGGGATGGCGCTGGCGATCATGCTGATGTTCGCGACGTTCGGCACCACGACGTTCGCCGGCGTCGAGGACGGCATGGGCGAGGTGACGTCAGCGACCGCGACCGGGCTCGGCCTGCTGCTCCTGCTGGGCGCCTGTGGCAAGTCCGCACAGGTGCCGCTCCAGAGCTGGCTGCTCGACGCGATGGAGGGCCCGACCCCGGTGTCGGCACTGATCCACGCCGCGACCATGGTGACCGCCGGCGTCTACCTCGTGACACGCTCACACTTCGTCTACGAGCAGACGCAGGCCGCACAGACGGCGGTCGTCATCGTCGGCCTCGTCACGCTGCTCTGGGGCGCGATCATCGGCTGTGCGAAGGACGACATCAAGAAGGCGCTCGCCGGCTCCACGATGAGCCAGATCGGCTACATGATGCTGGCGGCAGGGATCGGCCCCGCGGGCTACGCGTTCGCCATCTTCCACCTGCTCACCCATGGGTTCTTCAAGGCGAACCTGTTCCTCGGCGCGGGCTCCGTCATGCATGCCATGGACGACGAGGTGGACATGCGACGCTACGGTGCGGTGCGCACCGTCATGCCCATCACGTTCCTGACGTTCGCGTGTGGATACCTCGCCATCATCGGCTTCCCCGGGTTCGCGGGGTTCTGGTCGAAGGACGCGATCATCGAGGCCGCCTTCGGCGAGAGCCTCATCGTCGGCCTCGGTGCCCTCGGCGGTGCGGGCATCACCGCCTTCTACATGACAAGGCTGATGATCATGACGTTCGTCAGCGAGAAGCGCTGGGCCAAGGAGGCGCACCCGCACGAGTCGCCGCTGGTGATGACGGTGCCGCTCATGGTGCTGGCGGCACTGTCGGTGCTGGGAGGAGTGCTGCTCCTCAACGGATGGATCGTCGACTGGCTCGAGCCGGTGTTCGGACCCGAGGAGCACGCTGAGCTGCCGGTCCCGATCGTTGTCATGACGCTGCTGACCTTGGCGGTGGTGGCCGCCGGGGTCGTCGTGGCGTTTCTCGTCTACAGCCGTCAGAAGATCGACACCGTCGCGCCGAGGCGCGTCTCGCCGTTCACCAAGGCCGCCCGGTCCGACCTCTACGGTGACGCCATCAACGAGGCCGCCTTCATGCGGCCCGGTCAGTACCTCACGCGTTCGATGGTCTACGCCGACAACCGCGGCATCGACGGCGCTGTCAACGGGCTGGCTGCCCTCGTGGGTGGCACGTCCGGTCGGATCAGGCGCTGGCAGAGCGGGTTCGTGCGTTCCTACGCGCTGTCCATGCTCGCCGGATCTGCCCTTCTCATCCTCGCCGTCCTGGCGGTGAGGCTCGCATGACCGGAAGTGAGACGACGATTCCCTGGTTGACGATCCTGGCCCTCCTGCCGCTCCTGGGGGCGGGAGCGGTGCTCGTGACTCCGAGCCGAACCGCGCTGCCCAAGCTGGTGGCGCTCGGGGTGTCGCTGGTCGTGCTCGTGGTGTCTGTCGTCGTGGCGTTGCTGTTCGAGGTCGACGGCGGCTTCCAGTTCGTCGAGAGGTACACCTGGATCAGGACCTTCGGCGCCAACTATGCCGTCGGGCTCGACGGGCTGGGCCTCGTGCTGGTGCTGCTCACGACCATCCTCACCCCCGTGGTGATCTTGGCATCGTGGAACGACGCCGACACCGGACGCTGGAGCGTCAACACGTTCTTCGCCTGGATGCTTGTCCTGGAGGGACTCTCGATCTGGGTCTTCTGCGCCACCGACGTGTTCTTGTTCTACGTGCTCTTCGAGGCGACGCTGATCCCGATCTACTTCCTGATCGGGGGGTTCGGTGGGGCTCGACGCTCCTACGCGGCGGTCAAGTTCCTGCTCTACAGCCTGGCCGGCGGACTGCTCATGCTCGCGTCGGTGGTCGGCTTGTACGTCGTGTCGGCCGACTCTGCGAGCGGACCGTCATACCTGCTCGAGGATCTGATGGCGGCAGACATCGGCACCAGCACAGGCAGGTGGCTCTTCCTCGGCTTCTTCATCGCGTTCGCGGTCAAGGCGCCGATGTGGCCCGTGCACACCTGGCTGCCGGACGCCGCCAGCGAGGCGACACCGGGGACCTCGGTCCTCCTGGTGAGCGTGCTCGACAAGATCGGCACGTTCGCGATGATGCGCTTCTGCCTCAACATCTTCCCTGAGGCGTCGCGGTGGGCGACTCCGGTCGTCATGACGCTGGCGGTCATCTCGGTGATCTACGGCGCGCTGCTCGCGATCGGCCAGCAGGACATCCGGCGGCTCATCGCCTACACGTCGATCTCGCACTTCGGTTTCATCGTGCTGGGTATCTTCGCGATGACCAGCCAGTCACAGGCCGGAGCTGCGCTCTACATGTTCAACCACGGACTGTCGACTGCCGCGCTCTTCCTCGTGACCGGGTTCCTGATCAGCCGGCGCGGGTCGAAGCTGATCGACGACTACGGCGGTGTCGAGAAGGTCGCACCCGTCCTGGCCGGGACCTTCCTGCTGGCAGGACTCTCGAGTCTCTCGCTGCCCGGTCTCTCCCCGTTCGTCAGCGAGTTCCTCGTGCTGGCGGGCACCTTCACCGTATCGATCACGGCAGCGGTGGTCGCGACGCTCGGCATCGTGCTTGCCGCCGTGTACATCCTCTACATGTACCAGCGCACCATGACCGGACCGCTGCGCGAGTCGACGAAGAACCTGCCGGACCTGCGGCCGCGCGAGATCGCTGCCCTGGCACCGCTGCTGCTGCTGATCGTCGTCTTGGGCTTCTTCCCCAAGCCGGCCCTGGATGCAGTCAACCCGACGGTGGACAGGCTCTTGCAAGAGGTCGGTGTCAGCGACCCCCAACCCACTGTCGCGTCGGATGAGGAAGGGGCGTCGGAGTGAACATTCTCGCGGTCCAGGCTTTCGATGTCCCCCACATCGCCTACGGGAAGCTGTCCCCGCTGCTCATCGTCTTCGGTGTTGCCGTGGTCGGGGTCCTCGTCGAGGCATTCGCCCCGCGCGAACGTCGCTACCTCGTCCAGTCGCTGCTCGCGGTCGGCGGTCTCATCCTTGCCTTGGTCGCCGTCATCGTGGTCGCCGGCGACATGGCCAGCAACAACGACGGGGCATCGCTCGGCACGATCGAGGCGATGGGCGCGATCGCGGTGGACGGACCGTCCCTGTTCATCTGGGGCACGCTACTCATCTTCTCGACCATGAGCATGCTGCTCTTCGCCGAGCGCAGTCTCGAGGGCGGCATCACGGCGTTCGCCGGCCAGGCCTCGGCGCTTCCCGGCACCGAGGCCGAGCGCGAGGCCGCCACCAAGGGCGTCGAGCACACCGAGGTCTTCCCCCTGGCGATGTTCGCCATCGGCGGGATGATGCTGTTCCCCGCCGCGAACGACCTGCTCACCATGTTCGTCGCCCTCGAGGTGTTGTCGCTGCCGCTGTACCTGCTGTGCGGCCTGGCGAGGCGCCGCCGCCTCATCAGCCAGGAGGCGGCGATGAAGTACTTCCTCCTCGGGGCCTTCTCCTCGGCGTTCTTCTTGTACGGCGTCGCGCTGGTGTACGGCTACGCCGGCAGCTTCGAGCTCGCCGAGATCGACACCGCGGTCTCTGCGTCGGTGGGTTCCAGCGGACTGCTCCTGACGGGGATGGCGCTGCTGGCCGTCGGCCTGCTCTTCAAGGTGAGCGCTGCGCCGTTCCACGCGTGGACCCCGGACGTCTACCAAGGCGCTCCCACCGCGGTCACCGCGTTCATGGCGGCATGCACCAAGGTGGCGGCGTTCGGGGCGCTGCTCAGGGTGTTCTACGTGGCCCTCGGCGGTGCACGCTGGGACTGGCAGCCGCTGATGTGGATCGTCGCCGCCCTGACGATGGCGATCGGCTCGATCATCGCTATCACCCAGACAGACATCAAGCGGATGCTCGCCTACTCGTCCGTCGCACACGCCGGATTCCTCATCACCGGGTTCATCGGTGCGCAGCAGGGCCTGAGCGTCGCCGGTCAGGAGATCAGCAGCCTGCAAGCCGTGCTCTTCTACCTGGTCGCGTACGGCTTCACCACGATCGGCGCGTTCGCCCTCGTGACGGTCGTGCGGGACGCCGGTGGCGAGACGACCCAGCTGTCACGGTGGGCCGGGCTCGGGAAGGAGGCCCCGGTCGTGGCCGGAGTATTCGCGCTCTTCCTGTTGGCCCTCGCGGGCATCCCACTCACCTCGGGCTTCACCGGCAAGTGGGCGGTCTTCACGTCCGCCTGGTCAGGTGGAGCGTGGCCGCTCGTGGTCGTCGCCGTCCTCATGAGCGCGGTGGCTGCGTTCTTCTACGTCCGCGTCATCGTCGTCATGTTCTTCTCCGACCCCGTCGGGGACGGACCAACGGTGGCGGTTCCGAGCATCCTGACCACCGTCGCCATCACCATCGGAGCCGCGATGACGCTGCTCCTCGGCGTCGTACCGCAGCCGGTGTTCGAGCTGGCGCGTCATGCAGGTGAGTTCATCCGCTGATGGGTGCTGACGTGTCCTCGACGCCAGGATTCCCGATCGTGGATCCCGCCTTGGAGTCGCGGGTCAGGACCCGGCTGACGGAGATCGAGAAGGAGCTGGCGGGCGCGGTCGCCTCCGACTTCGAGTTCATCGACGAGGCTTCCCACCACCTTCTCGAGGCGGGAGGCAAGCGGTTCCGGCCGCTGCTGTGCGTGCTCGCGTCTGAGTTCGGTGACCCGGGCGCCCCCGGTGTCGTGTCGGCGGCGCTGGTCGTTGAGCTGACCCACCTGGCCACCCTCTACCACGACGACGTGATGGACGAGGCCGAGCTGCGGCGGGGGGCGCCCAGCGCCAACGCCCGGTGGGACAACTCGATCGCGATCTTGACAGGTGACTACCTCTTCGCCCAGGCGTCGGAGATCGTGGCGGGCCTCGGCCCGGTGGCCGTCAAGATCCAGGCCCAGACCTTTTCCCGGCTGGTGCAGGGACAGATCCGCGAGACGATCGGCGCGCGACCGGGCGACGACGCGCTCCTGCACTACCTGTCAGTGGTCGCGGACAAGACCGGCTCGCTGATAGCGACGTCGGCGCGCTTCGGCGCGATGCTTGCCGGGGTGTCGGTGGAGGTCGAGGAGACGCTGACGTCGTTCGGTGAGCAGATCGGCACGGCGTTCCAGCTGTCCGACGACATCATCGACGTGGCGAGTGACTCTGGCGACCTCGGCAAGGCATCGGGAACGGATCTGCGCGAAGGTGTCCCGACGCTGCCCACGTTGTTCGCCCAGCGGTCTCGGGATAGGTCTGACGGGCGGCTGCTCGAGCTGCTCTCCGGCCCGATCAGTGACGAGGGGCTGCACTCCGAGGCGCTCTCACTGCTGCGCGGCAACCCCGCGATGGACCTCGCCCGGGCGGAGGTCGAGCGGCGTACCCAAGCTGCCCGTCATCTCCTGACGTCCCTGCCCGACATCCCGGCCAGGGCAGCACTGACGGGCCTCTGCGACCTCGTCACCACCCGCACCTCCTGAGCTCGGCGGGGCGCGCCGAGGGTTTGCCATGTAAACAAGCCAGCGGCACTGTTTACATGGCAGATCTGCCATGGAGACAGCGAGTCTGCCATGTAAACACTGCAAACTCTCAGGGGGCCGGGATCCTTGCGCGGGACTGGTGGATCGGCGAGCGCGACGGTGAGCCGGCGCAGGGGGACCAGGACCGTGAGCCCCCCGGGCTTCGTCGCCGCGCTCTTGCACGCGAGGCGAACGGCGAGCCAACGCCAGGGGGCCGACGTGTGAGGCGGTCAGCGGTGGCCGGGAGTGGGTGCGGGGTCAGAACCACGCCCGATACCGGCGGGGTCGATGAG
>JACDHG010000022.1 GCA_013821195.1 Propionibacteriales bacterium | reverse complement strand
GGTCGCAGAGAGGACGCGCGTCAAAGACCCCGCGTGATCCCACCGTCCACCGGCAGCATGGCGCCCGTCACGTAGCCTGCGGCCGGAGACAGCAAGAAGGCGGCAGCCCGACCGAACTCCGCCGGCTGTCCGTAGCGGCGCAGCGGGATCTGCTCGATGTTGACGCGCCTTGCCTCCTCCGCGTCCCCGCCCATCGCGTCGAGCTCTTGCACCCGCTCTGTGTCGACGCGACCCGGCAGGAGCCCGTTCACCCGGATGCCCTTCGGCCCCAGCTCGTCGGCGAGGGTCTTCGCGGCCATCGCGAGGCCCGGCCGCAGCCCGTTGGAGATCGCGAGGCCGCCGATCGGTTGCTTGACCGACGTGGAGAGCACAAAGACGAGGGCGCCGCCCTCCTGGAGCTCCGACGCGATCACTCGGGCAAGCCGCATCGCGCCAAGGAAGACACTCTCGAAGCTGGCGCGCCACTGGTCGTCCGTGATCGCCGTCACGGCACCCGCTGGTGGACCTCCCACGCTGATCAAGGCACCGTCGACGCGCCCGAACCGTTGCCGTGCCGCCGTCACGAGCGCATGAGGAGTGCCGGCGTCACCGTTGTCAGCCACCACCCCCTCGGCCATCTCCTCGCCCAGACCGGCAACGGCGGCCGCGACGTTCTCCGGGGAGCGGGAGGACACCACGACCCTGCCGCCTTCGTCCACCAGCACGCGGGCCGTCGCCTGGCCGAGTCCTCTGCTGGCACCGGTGACGATGTAGACGCGGTCATTCAGGCCTAGATCCATCTGCTCATCATGCCCCAGGCGGCTCCGCAGACCTCACTGGATGCGGAGCGGTACGGCGTCTGCCTCGTCGCTGAACTGGGTGCGGTAGAGCTCGCTGTACAGGCCCCCCGCTGCCAGCAACCCCTCATGTGTGCCTCGTTCGACGATCCGGCCGCCGTCCACCACGAGGATCTGGTCGGCCTGCCGGATGGTCGACAGTCGGTGCGCGATCACCAGCGACGTACGGCCCTCGAGTGCAGTGTCCAAGGCACGCTGCAGCGTGTGCTCCGACTCGCTGTCCAAGTGGGCAGTAGCCTCGTCGAGGATGACGATCCGGGGAGCCTTCAGGAGCAGCCGGGCGATGGCCAGTCGCTGCCGCTCGCCGCCGCTGAGGCGGTAGCCACGGTCACCGACCACCGTGTCGAGGCCATCGGGCAGGGCTTCGACCAGGCTGCGTACCTGGGCAGCCCCCAGCGCGGTCATCAGCTCCGCGTCGCTGGCGTCCGGCTTGGCATAGGTCAAGTTGGCCCGGATCGAGTCGTGGAACATGTGCGCGTCCTGGGTCACGTAACCGACCATGGCGTGCAGGTCGGCGGACTTGACGTCTCGCACGTCCGTGCCCCCCACGCGGACGGTGCCGCCTGTCACGTCGTACAGCCGAGCCACGAGGTGTGTCAGCGTGGTCTTTCCGGCTCCCGAGGGGCCGACGAGCGCGACCATCTCCCCCGCTTCGACGTCGAAGCTGACGTCGTGGAGGATGTCCACAGTGACCTTGCCGTCGGGACGGGCGACCCCCTCCAGGCTGGCGAGCGACACCTCGTCGGCCGTCGGATAGCGAAATGTCACGTTCTCGAAGTGCACGGTCGCCCGGCTTGGGTCGACCGGCTGCGGGTCGTCGCCATCGGTGATCATGGGCGCAAGGTCGAGCACCTCGAAGACGCGCTCGAATGAGACGAGCGCGGTCATCACGTCGATGCGCACGTTCGACAAGGCCGTCAGCGGACCGTAGAGGCGTCCGAGCAGGGCAGCGAGGGCCAGCAGTGTCCCGACCGACAGCTTCTCGCTGATGATGAACTGACCTCCGACCCCGTAGACCAAAGCGGTTGCCAGTGCAGCGACCAGCGTCAGGGCGCTGAAGAATATCCGGCCCACCATGGCGATCTTGACCCCGAGGTCACGCACCGTCTCGGCCTGCCGCGAGAACTGGTCCTGCTCTTCTTGCCGACGCCCGAACAGAGTCACCAGCATGGCGCCGCCGACGTTGAAACGTTCGGTCATCGTCCCGGACATATTGGCGTTCGTCTGCATCTGCTCGCGAGTCAGTCCCGAGAGCCTGCGTCCCGCCCACTTCGCCGGGAACAGGAAGAGCGGCAGCATGACGACGGCGAGCAAAGTGATCTGCCAGGACAGGAAGAGCATCGTTGCGACGACCAGGACGACACTGATGATGTTGCTGACGACGCCGGACAACACCGAGGTGAAGGCCCGTTGGGCACCGATGACGTCGTTGTTGAGCCGAGACACCAGCGACCCGGTGTTGGTCCGGGAGAAGAACGCGACAGGCATCAGTTGGACGTGACCGAAGACCTTGGTGCGCAGATCGTAGATGAGCCCCTCACCGATGCGGGACGAGTACCAGCGCTGCGCGAGCGTGAGGACGGCCTCGCCAACCGCGAGGACCGCGATGACGACCGCGAGCATGGTGACCAGAGACCGGTCACCCTCGGCGACACCGTCGTCGATGATCTTCTTGAAGAGCAGTGGGGACGCCACGATGAGGGCAGCGTCGATCACGACGAGGACGAGAAAGGCGCCGATCTTGCGGGAGTACGGCTTGGCGAACGCGAAGACCCGCCGGGTCGTGCCCGGGGCGAGCCTGTCGCGATCCTTGGTGGGATCCTCGCGACTGAACTGGTGCATCATCCGCATCGGGCTGGTGGGACCACTCATCGTGCCGACTCCAACGTCATATCACCCCTCCGTGTTCCCCACCACCGGCACCTGACGCAGCAGCCACTACGCCAGCGCGACGAGATCGGCGTACCCGGGGCTCCAGAGATCCTCATCGCCTTCCGGGAGGATCAGCACGCGATCGGGCGAGAGAGCCTCGACCGCCCCCTCGTCATGGGTGACCAGCACGATCGCGCCTGCGTAGCTGCGGATCGCATCGAGCACCTCCTCCCGGCTCGCCGGATCAAGGTTGTTGGTGGGCTCATCCAGGAGCAGGACATTCGCCGCCGACACCACCAACGTGGCCAGTGCGAGGCGCGTCTTCTCGCCCCCCGACAGGACCCGGGCCGGCTTGTCGGCATCCTCGCCCGAGAACAAGAACGCACCGAGCACGCTGCGGGCCTGGGTCTGGGTCAACGTAGGAGCTGCTGACTGCAGGTTCTCGAAGACGCTTCGATCGATGTCGAGCGTCTCGTGCTCCTGCGCGTAGTAGCCGAGCTTGAGGCCATGCCCCGGCTCGACCTTGCCGGTGTCTGCCGCGTCGATGCCGGCAAGGATTCGCAGCAGTGTGGTCTTCCCGGCTCCGTTGAGGCCGAGGATGACGACCCGGCTGCCCTTGTCGACAGCCAGGTCGACATCGGTGAACACCTCCAGAGAGCCATACGACTTCGACAGCTCGTGAGCCATCAGCGGAGTCTTGCCACAGGGAGCCGGGGACGGGAACGAGATCTTCGCTACCCGGTCAGACCGCCGCGTCGCCTGGAGCCCGCTCAGCAGACGCTCGGCCCGTTTGGCCATGTTCTGAGCCGCTGTCGCCTTCGTGGCCTTGGCTCGCATCTTGTCGGCCTGTGCCATCAACGCGCCGGCCTTCTTCTCAGCGTTCGCGCGTTCGCGGCGGCGGCGCCTCTCGTCGGTCTCCCGCTGCTGGAGGTACTTCTTCCAGCCCATGTTGTAGAGGTCCACCTCGGCGCGGTTGGCGTCGAGGTGGAAGACCCTTGTGACTGTCTCCTCGAGCAGTGCGACATCGTGGCTGATCACCACGAGGCCGCCCTTGTGTGCCTTGAGAAACCCTCGTAGCCAGGTGATCGAGTCAGCATCCAGATGGTTGGTCGGCTCGTCGAGCAGCAGTGTCCGCGCTTGCGAGAAGAGGATGCGGGACAGCTCGACACGCCGACGTTGGCCTCCTGACAGTGTCTGCAGAGGCTGACCCATCACCCGCTCCGGTAGCCCAAGGCTGGCGGCGATCTGTGCGGCCTCGGACTCGGCGGCGAAGCCCCCTGCCGCGTGCAGCTCCGCATCTGCGGCGGTGTAACGACGCATCGCTCGCTCGGCGACCACCGGATCGTCGCTGCCCATCTGCTGCTCCGTCTGGCGAAGGCGCCGCACGACGTCATCGAGTCCGCGTGCGGACAGGATCCGATCGCGGGCGAGGACGCTCAGGTCACCCGTGCGGGGGTCTTGAGGCAGGTACCCGGTAGAGCCGACGCGCGTCACCTCACCGCTGAACGGCGCCGCCTCACCCGCCAAGATCCTCGTCATCGTGGTCTTGCCGGCACCGTTGCGCCCGACCAGGCCGACCTTGTCCCCCGGGCCGATCCGAAACGACACCTCGTCCACCAGGATCTGGGCACCGGCGCGCACATGTAGCTGTCGGACGGTGATCATGGGGGACGACTTTCGCAGAGGTGGAGAGGCCGCCCAAGGCTACAGGCGGCAACCGAGGCCCTGAACGAGAGGCAGCCGAGAGGACCTGTGACTCCTTCACGGGTCGATGATGCGTATCGTCACCGACCGAGCCCTGTCGATCGCCTGATCCAGTACGGACCGCTTGGGGTCCGGCAATCCGCCCAGCCAGCGCTGCGGTCGCGTCGTCAGCGGTCGAAGAGCCGGCTCCGCGAAGACTGTGTCGACAGCCCGGCGGTCGCCGCCAGAGGCGATCAGGTCGAGGGTCGACCGGCGCGGCAGCAACAGCTGCTCGACGTAGCCGGCAGCAGCCTCGAAGGCGACGCGCGCCTGATTGTCGCGACGGTTGGCGAACCTCTGCTGGGACCATCCGCCAGCCTTCGTCTTGCCCTGGACATGACGCCGTCCCGTCTTGGCGTCGACCACGGCCGTCCCGACGACATACGCGACAGCGAATCCGCCCCGTCGGACCAAGACGACGCCGAGACGCCATGGATGCTCCAGATGGGCGATGACGTCCGCCGGGGTCCGCAGTGCCGCGTCCTCGAAGGGAATCTCCATGCTGACCGCTGTGCCGTCGGGGCTCAGCGCACACAGCGTGCCCTCGGCCACGGACCACTGGGTGCCTTGGTGGCGAGCCTCGAACCGCACCAGCCAACCCGACAGCCGTTCGAATGGCACGAGCGCCTCGCGTGGCGCTGCAGCTGGGTCAGGCAGCGGTCGACCTGCGATAGCCAGGCAACAGGTCGTCAACGAGCGCGTCTGTCTCAGCCTGTGGGCCACGGGAGGAGCCGTCGCGGGCGAGGGCGGCGTACATGTCGTCGGCGACCGTTGGGAAGACCAGCGGATCTGCGGCGCCCAGCTGCGGAAGACTCACCGCCGGGCATCGAAATTCATGCCACCGAACCAACCGCTCCACGGATCGAGGCTTAGACGTTGAAGCCGAGGGCGCGCAGCATCTCGCGGCCCTCGTCGCTGATCTTGTCCGGACCCCACGGCGGAATCCACACCCAGTTGATCCGGAAGTCGTTGACGAGGCCCTCCAGCGCCGCACGCGTCTGCTCCTCGATCACGTCGGTCAGCGGACAGGCAGCCGAGGTCAGCGTCATGTCGATGGTGGCGATCGCCGCTTCGTCGATCGAGACGCCGTAGATCAAGCCGAGATCGACGACGTTGATGCCGAGCTCGGGGTCCACGACGTCCTTCAGCGCCTCCATGAGGTCGTCCTCGGAGACCGAGGACTCGCCGCTGGACAAGTCGACGTCGGGTAGA
Organism: Propionibacteriales bacterium; assembly: GCA_013821195.1. GTDB lineage: Bacteria > Actinomycetota > Actinomycetes > Propionibacteriales > Nocardioidaceae > JACDHG01. The sequence continues at coordinate 13,117 of JACDHG010000022.1, read as the reverse complement.
TCGGTGGTGTCGTTGGTCATGCCGGTCATGTCACACTGCCCTCCACATCCACGACGACTCGTGCCGTCGCGTCCTTCCACGCCATCCATCCAAGCAGCGCGCACTTCACGCGCCCGGGGAACTTGGCCACCCCCGCGAAGGCGATGCCGTCCTCAAGGATGTCCTCGTCAGGCTCCACCTTGCCACGGCTCTGCATCAGCTCCACGAACGTGCTGTGGATCTCCAAGGCGTCGTCGACCTTCTTGCCTATCAGCAGGTCCGTGAGCACCGAGGTCGACGCCTGGGAGATGGAGCAGCCCTCCGCGTCATACGAGATGTCCACGACCACGTCGTCCACGACGTGCACGCGCAGCGTGACCTCGTCGCCACAGGTCGGGTTGACGTGGTGGACCTCGACCTCGAACGGATCGCGGAGGCCGGCGTGGTGAGGCGACTTGTAGTGGTCGAGGATGATCTCCTGGTACAGGCTCTGGAGGTCCATCACGCCACCTTGAAGAAGCGTCTGGTCTGGTGGATGCCGTCGATGAAGGCGTCGACCTCGGCTGGTGTCGTGTACAGGTAGAACGAGGCACGTGTCGACGACTGGACGCCGAACCTGGCATGAGCCGGTTTGGCGCAGTGATGGCCGGCGCGAACGGCGATGCCGAGAGAGTCGAGCACCTGGCTGACGTCGTGCGGGTGGATGCCGTCGAGCTCGAAGCTCACCGCCCCCCCGCGGTCGACCGCCTCCGTCGGCCCGAGGATGGTCAGGCCGGGGAGCTCGCGCATCCGCTCGAGCGCGTATGCCGTCAGGACATGCTCGTGGGAGGCGATCCTGTCCATCCCGATCGCGGACAGGTAGTCGACCGCCGCCGCCAATCCGATCGCCTCGACGATCGGCGGCGTGCCCGCCTCGAACTTCGCAGGCAACGGGGCCCACGTCGACCCTCCCATCGTCACGGTCTCGATCATCGACCCTCCCCCGAGGAAGGGCGGCAACGCGTCGAGCACCTCGGTGCGCCCCCACAGCACCCCGATGCCGGTGGGGCCGACCATCTTGTGCCCGGTGAACGCGACGAGGTCGGCGCCGAGGGCCGCCACGTCGACGGGCATCTGCGGCACAGCCTGCGACGCGTCGACGACGACGAGCGCACCCACCTCGCGCGCGCGGCGGATGATCGTCTCCAGCGGGGTCACGGTGCCGAGCATGTTGGACACCCAGACAACCGACACGACCTTGGTGCGGTCATTGATGACCGAGTCGATCTGAGACAGGTCGAGCCGGCCCTCGTCCGTGATCCCGAACCAGCGGAGAGTGGCATCCTTGCGCTCCGCGAGGAGCTGCCAGGGCACGATGTTGGAGTGGTGCTCCATCTCGGTGATGACGATCTCGTCGCCGGCGCCGACCGCGTGGTCCCCATGTGCCCAGCTCAGCGTGTTGGCGACCAGGTTGAGTGCCTCAGAGGAGTTCTTGGTGAAGATGACCTCTGAAGCGTCAGGGGCGTTGATGAAGGCCGCGATCTTGACGCGGGCGACTTCGTACGCCTGCGTAGAGGCGTCACCGAGCTGGTGCACGGCCCGGCCGACGTTGGAGTTGATCTGCTCGTAGTGCGCCGTCATCGCGTCGATCACCTGACGCGGCTTCTGCGACGTGTTGGCGCTGTCGAGGTAGACCAACGGCCGGTCACCGTCGAGGCGCCGGCCGAGGATGGGGAAGTCGGCGCGGATCCGATCGGTGTCCAACAGTCCGTGCGAAGGAGCCTCAACTGCGGTCATCAGATATCAACTCCCTGAAAGCGGTCAGGCACTGATCCGCTGGTACTTGTCGTAGCCTTCGGCTTCGAGCTGCTCGGCGAGCTCGGGGCCGCCCTGCTCGGCGATCCGGCCGTTGACGAACACGTGCACGTAGTCGGGCTGGATGTACCGCAGGATGCGTGTGTAGTGCGTGATGAGGAGGACACCACGGTCACCTTGTCCACGGAACCGGTTCACACCCTCCGCCACCACCTTCAGTGCGTCGATGTCGAGGCCGGAGTCGGTCTCATCGAGGATGGCGAACTTGGGGTTGAGCAGCTCGAGCTGCATGATCTCATGCCGCTTCTTCTCTCCGCCCGAGAAGCCCTCGTTGACATTGCGCTGAGCGAACTCGCGGTCCATCGAGACCTTGTCCATCGCGTCGTTGACGTCCTTGACCCAGGTACGAAGCTTGGGAGCCTCGCCGTCGAGGGCTGTCTTCGCCGTCCGGAGGAAGTTGGACACCGACACACCCGGCACCTCGACGGGGTACTGCATGGCGAGGAACAGCCCGGCACGGGCGCGTTCGTCGACTGACATGGTCAGCACGTCCACTCCGTTCAGCGTGACCGTCCCGGAGATGATCGTGTACTTCGGGTGACCGGCGATCGAGTAGGCGAGGGTCGACTTGCCCGACCCGTTGGGTCCCATGATCGCGTGTGTCTCGCCCGCCCTGACTGCGAGGTCGACGCCTCGCAGGATCGGCTTCTGGCCGTCCTCGGTGTCGACCGCGACGTGCAGGTCCTTGATCTCCAGGGTTGCCATGGGTCAGATCTCCGTATCGATGTTGAGGGGGTCGTCGATGTCGACGACGATCGCGTCGCCCTCGACCTTGCAGGCGTAGATGGGGACCGGCTCGTATGCGGGTAACCCGGTGGGTTTGCCGCTGCGCAAGTCGAACCTCGACCCGTGCAGCCAGCACTCGATCTCGCAGCCCACGGTGTCCACCTCCCCCTCGCTGAGGGGGATGGCAGCGTGCGAGCACTCGTCGTCGATCGCGAACACCTCGTCGTCGGTGCGGACGATCGCGACATCGACACCTTCGACTTCGACGGCCAGCACACCTCCGACGGGGACGTCGTCGAGGCTGCACGCGTGTCGGAAGTTGCTCATGCGCCGCGCACCGAGGTCGGGGTTGCAACGTGGCGGGCAAGCTCGGCCTCGACCGCGACGAGCAGCCGCTCCTCCACCTCGGGCACCTTGATCTTCTTGATGATGTCGGCGAAGAAGCCGTGGACGACCAGCCGGCGGGCCTCGTCCTCGGTGACGCCGCGCGACTGGATGTAGAAGAGCTGCTCGTCGTCGAAGCGTCCGGTGGCTGACGCGTGCCCGGCGCCTTTGATCTCACCGGTCTCGATCTCGAGGTTGGGCACCGAGTCGGCGCGGCAGCCGTCTGTCAGTACGAGGTTGCGGTTCGTCTCGAACGTCTCGATGCCCTCGGCGGCCTTGCGGATCAGCACGTCCCCGACCCAGACCGAGTGCGCGCCCTCGCCCTGGAGGCCTCCCTTGTAGACCGCGTTGCTCTTGGTGTGCGGCGCGTTGTGGTCGATGAAGAGGCGGTGCTCGATGTGTTGGCCAGCGTCGGCGAAGTACAACCCGAAGGCCTCGAGCTCGCCGCCGGGACCGTCATACGCGAAGTTCTCGATGACGCGCACGAGGTCACCGCCCAGCGTCGCCTGGAAGGTACGCACGTGTGCGTCGCGACCGATCCGAACCCCGACCTGACCGAGGTGCACCGCATCGTCGTCCCACAGCTGAAGCGACACCAGATCGAGTTGGGCGCTGGCACCGACGAGGACCGAGGTGCTCACGCTGTAGCGAGCACTCCCCGAGTGCTCGAAGACGACGGTCGCCTTGGCGTGGAGACCGAGGCGTACGACGATGTGGCCCCACACGACCTCGTCGGGCGATGCACCACTGAGCCTGACCACGAGGGGCTCACCGAGCTCGGTCTCGGCCGGCACGTCGACGAGGACTGCGCCGGCGCCGTTGGCGACCGCGAGCGCGGAGGGGCGGTCGGCTGGCAGAGTCTCGCCGAGAGCTGCAGCTTCCGCAGTGGAGATCTCGCTGATGGTCACACCCTCAGGAATCCGGGCATCCCACTTGAGGTGACCGTCGGAGGCATCGCCGTCGAGCAGCCCCCGCAGCCGCTTGAGCGGAGTGAAGCGCCAGACCTCCTCGCGGCCGGTCGGCAGCGGATGGTCGGCCAGGTCGTACGACGGCACCGGGTGCAGATGGCTCGCCACCGACGACTCAACCGCGTCCTGAAGGTTGGTACTCAACGAAGTCCTAACTCTCTAACGAAACGTAAGCCACAAGCGGAGGTCGACCATGGTGTCGTCGAGCCCAGCCACAAGCGGAAGCGCCTTCGGTCGAACGCAACCAGAACGCGGCGCCTCGTACGACGCGGGAGGCGCTAGCCGACCGCCCCTTCCATCTGCATCTCGATCAGGCGGTTGAGTTCCAGGGCGTACTCCATCGGCAGCTCGCGGGCGATCGGCTCGATGAACCCACGCACGATCATGGCCATCGCCTCGTCCTCGGCCAGACCGCGGCTCATCAGGTAGAAGAGCTGGTCGTCGCTCACCTTGGACACCGTCGCCTCATGACCCATCGACACGTCGTCCTCGCGGACGTCGACGTACGGGTAGGTGTCGCTGCGGCTGATCTGGTCGACCAGCAGCGCGTCACAGCGCACAGTGCTGGCGCTGTGGTGAGCGCCGTCGGCGACCTGGACGAGTCCCCGGTACGACGTCCGACCACCACCGCGGGCGACGGACTTGGAGATGATCGAGCTCGAGGTGTGCGGTGCCGCGTGGACCATCTTGGCTCCGGCATCTTGATGCTGACCCTCACCGGCGAAGGCGATGGACAGCGTCTCACCCTTGGAGTGCTCGCCGAGCAGGTAGATCGCCGGGTACTTCATCGTCACCTTGGAGCCGATGTTGCCGTCCACCCACTCCATCGTTGCGCCGGCGTCGCACGTCGCGCGCTTGGTCACCAGGTTGTAGACGTTGTTGGACCAGTTCTGGATGGTCGTGTAGCGGCAGCGTCCGCCCTTCCTGACGATGATCTCGACGACGGCCGAGTGCAGCGAGTCCGAGCTGTAGATCGGAGCCGTGCAGCCCTCGACGTAGTGGACGTAGGCGTCCTCGTCGACGATGATCAGCGTCCGCTCGAACTGGCCCATGTTCTCGGTGTTGATACGGAAATAGGCCTGCAGCGGGATGTCGACGTGCACACCCTTCGGCACATAGATGAAGGAGCCGCCGGACCAGACCGACGTGTTGAGCGCGGCGAACTTGTTGTCCCCGACCGGGATGACCGAGCCGAAGTACTCCTTGAAGATGTCCTCGTGCTCACGCAGGGCCGTGTCGGTGTCGAGGAAGAGGACGCCCTGCTCCTCGAGGTCCTCGCGGATCTTGTGGTAGACGACCTCGGACTCGTACTGGGCGGCGACGCCTGCGACGAGGCGCTGCTTCTCGGCCTCGGGGATGCCGAGCCTGTCGTAGGTGCTCTTGATGTCCTCGGGGAGGTCCTCCCACGAGGTGGCCTGCTTCTCGGTCGACCGCACGAAGTACTTGATGTTGTCGAAATGGATCCCGCTGAGGTCGGACCCCCACGTCGGCATCGGCTTGCGGTCGAACAGCTTGAGACCCTTCAGCCGCAGGTCGAGCATCCACTGCGGCTCGTTCTTGAGGCCGGAGATGCCGCGCACGACGGACTCGTTGAGCCCGCGCTGCGCGGTGGCCCCGGCGAGGTCTGAGTCCGCCCAGCCGTACTCGTAGCGGCCGATGCCCTCGAGCTCGGGGTTCATCTGCTCGATCGATGTCATGACGAGGTCCTCCCAATCGGGGTGGATGCAGGGTGTTGCCTGGATGCCGCAGCCCGTGTCGTGGTGACGACCCCGGGATGCGGGACGTTGGTGGTGCAGACCCCGTCGCCGTGGGCGATGGTGGCCAGTCGTTGGACGTGCCGCCCGAGCAGCCGGGCGAACACCTCGGTCTCTGCCTCGCAGAGCTGGGGGAACTCGGCTGCCACGTGGGCGACCGGGCAGTGGTGCTGGCACAGCTGGTCGCCGATGGGTGCGGCCCGCACCGAGGCAGCGTAGCCGTCCTCGCTGAGGGCGTCGGCGAGCACCTCGGCCCTGTCCTCCGGGTCGGCCGCTTGCACAGCGGGGCGGTAACGGTCCTCGAGCTCGGACGTGCGACGTCGCGCGAACTCGGCCACCGCGTCGGGGCCGCCGGTCTCGCGCAGAAACCTGAGTGCGCTCACGGCCAGGTCGTCGTACGCCTGAGTGAACGTGTCACGACCCCGGTCGGTCAGCGTGAAGACCTTCGCCGGTCTGCCGCGGCGCCGGGCGCCGGTGATCCGCGGCTCCCGCGCCTCGACGGCACCGTCTCCCACGAGGTGGTCGAGGTGGCGTCGTACGGCCGCCGCGGTGAGATCCAACCGCTCGGCCAGGGCCGCCGCCGTGGAGGGCCCGTTCTCGAGCATGGAGCTGGCAACCCGCTCACGTGTCGGGGCATCGTCGAGGACGCCGGTCGCCACACTCTCGGCTGCGGGGAGTGCTCGGACGATCGACGCGTCGGAGGTGGCAAGCACGTTCGCCGGCTGCCGCACGTATTTCACAACACCATTGTGTCGTAATTCCCGATGACGCTCAAATAAGGGAGCCCTAAGTCGGTCCCCCGCGCGGGTCTACCCGAAATGAACCTTAGACTTTCTCCGTGACAGCCGCTGCGGTCGAGGTCGAGGACCTGGTGATGAGGTACGGCGCGAAGACGGCGGTCGACGGACTGTCGCTGACCGTCGAAGCCGGCTCGGTCACGGCGATCCTCGGCCCCAACGGCGCTGGGAAGACGACGACCATCGAGACCTGTGAGGGGTACCGGACCCCCCAGTCTGGTCGCGTGCGGGTCCTCGGCCTCGACCCGGTCAGCCAGCACCGCCGGCTCGCTCCTCGTGTCGGGGTGATGCTGCAGGCCGGCGGCGCGTGGTCCGCCGTGCGCGCCGTCGAGATGCTCGACTATGTCGCCGCGCTCCACCAGAACCCCCTGCCGGTCGCGGCACTCGCCGAGCGTCTCGGCCTCGGGTCATGCGGCCGGACGCCGTACCGGCGTCTGAGCGGCGGACAACAACAGCGGCTCGGGCTGGCGCTCGCTCTTGTCGGGCGCCCGGACCTGGTATTCCTCGACGAGCCGACCGCAGGCCTCGACCCGCAGGCGCGGCGCACGACCTGGAGCCTGGTCGAGGACCTGCGCCGCGACGGCGTCACGGTTGTCCTGACCACCCATTACATGGACGAGGCCGAGAGGCTCGCGTCCTACGTGTACGTCGTCGACCACGGCCGGGTGCTCACGTCGGGCACCCCTCAGGAGCTCACGTCGGCTCGCGCCCAGAACATCATCAGCTTCCAGGCACCAGCCGGGCTGGACACCGTGCGCCTCACCGCGTCGCTGCCACCTGACTGCACCGTGACCGAGCGGCCACCAGGCAACTATCAGGTCGACGGCCTCGTCACGCCTCAGACGCTTGCGGCGGTGACGGCGTGGTGCGCGCAGGTCGACGTCATGCCGGAGCACCTCTCGGTCGCCAAGCCCACCCTCGAGGACGTCTTCCTCGATCTCACCGGCCGGGAGCTGCGCTCATGAGTGGCCTGACCTTCACGCCCTCCCCAGGCGCCCGACCGCTGTCGCGGATGGTGCGGATCCATGCGGCGATGGAGACGAGGCTGTTGCTGCGCAACGGCGAACAGGTCCTGCTTGCTCTGGTGATCCCGCTCCTGCTGCTCATCGGTGGTGCGAGGTCCGGCGACGTCATCGACCTCGGTAGCGGTCGACGTATCGACGTCCTCACGCCGGGCATCCTCGCGCTGGCGGTGATGTCGACTGCCTTCACCTCGCTGGCGATCTCCACGGCCTTCGAGCGCCGGTACGGCGTCCTCAAACGACTCGGCAGCTCCCCGCTGCCTCGAGTCGGGCTGTTGCTGGGGAAGGTCCTGTCGCTCATCACCGTGATCGCCGTCCAGCTGGCCCTGGTAGCGGTCGTCGGTCTCGGTTTGGGATGGCGACCGACGGGCGGAGTGGTCGCGGGAGCCGCTGCCGCCCTGCTCGTCGTCCTGGGAGCTGCCGCGTTCGCCAGTCTTGGGCTGCTGATGGCCGGGTCGCTGCGAGCCGAAGCAACCCTGGCGGCCGCGAACCTCGTCTATGTCGTGCTCCTGGTCGCCGGCGCGGTGCTGCTGCCGGTCTCCTCATACCCGGACCCGATGCAGCCCGTGGTGACGTTGCTGCCCTCAGGTGCGCTGGCGCAGGGACTGCGCGAGGTCGCTTCCGGCGCCGGGCTCTCCCTGGTCCACGCGCTCGTGCTGGCCGTCTGGGCGGCACTTGCTGCTGCGCTCACCGCGAGGACCTTTCGGTGGGAGTGAGCGACGCGCTCCACTCACCTGATCGCCTCGTGCTCAAGCGCTTCGCCATCGCGACACTGGTGGCGAACATCGTCATCGTCGTCACCGGCAGCGCTGTCCGCCTGACCGGCTCGGGTCTCGGCTGCCCGACCTGGCCACGCTGCACGAGCGAGTCGTTCGTCGTGCAGGACGCCCTCGGGGTGCATGGAGTCATCGAGTTCGGCAACCGCCTGTTGACGTTCGTGCTCGTCGCCGTCGCCGTCGCGACCTGGGCTGTCGCCATGCGGCACCGACCGAGGCGGTCGTCGTTGCGTCGGATCGCGACCGTGCTGGCGGTCGGGATCCCGGCGCAGGCTGTGCTGGGCGGCGTCACGGTCCTCACCGACCTCAACCCCTACGTCGTCGCGCTCCACCTGCTGCTCTCGTTCGCCATGATCGGCGTCGCCGTCGTTTTCCTGCGTCGCATCGACGAGGAGGACCGCCCACCGCGGCCGACCGTGCCACGCGCTGTCGTCGCGCTCACCCGAGTCCTGTTCGGCGTGACCTGGACGGTGCTGTACGTCGGCACCGTCGTCACCGGGTCCGGACCTCACGCGGGCGACGCCGACTCCCCCCGCACGGGGCTGCGCCCCGCGGCGGTCAGCCAGCTGCATGCCGAGCTCGTGTTCCTACTGTTGGGACTCACGGTCGGCGTCCTGGTCGCCTTCAGCGTGACCACAGCGCCGGAGCGCGCTCTGCGAGCGGTTCGATGGCTGCTCGGGATCGAGCTGGCGCAGGGACTCGTCGGGTTCGTGCAGTACTTCACCGACCTGCCGATCGTGCTTGTCGGTCTGCATGTGCTGGGTGCTGCGCTGGTCAGCGCCTGCGCCACCTGGGTCCTGCTAGGAACTCGCGACCGCGGGTCCCGAAGGCCTCACCTCGACGGTGCGACCACAAGCTGACCGCCAACGGCCCCGGGCGCTGCGGCGCAGGACGTCTCCTGCTCCTCCTCAGTGCGTGACGAGGGGGTCGACGGCCACCGAGAGGAACAGCACACCGAGATAGACGTTCGACCAGTGGAACAGCCGCATCGGCTGGTGCGAGGTCGCGTCGTCACTGGTCCGCGACCGGCGCCACAGACCGTGCGCCTCTGCCACGAGTACGACGCCGAGGCCACTGGCGACCATCGGGTACAGCCAACCGGTTGGGGCCACCGGCCACAGCAGGAGCGAGGTGGCGACCGTCAACCAGCTGTAGACAACGATCTGTCGGCCGACGACCGTCGCCGGCGCGACGACCGGGAGCATCGGCACCGATGCCGCGGCGTAGTCGTCGCGGTACCTGGTCGCCAGCGACCAGAAGTGCGGTGGCGTCCAGAAGAAGACGACCATGAACAGCACGACGGGCGGCCAGGCCAGCGATCCCGTGACGGCGGTCCAGCCGATCAGCGCCGGGAAGCATCCCGCCGCCCCACCCCACACGATGTTCTGCGACGTACGCCGTTTGAGCAGCATCGTGTAGCCGACGACGTAGAGGACGTTCGCCGTCAGGGCAAGGGTCGACGAGAGCCAGTTGACGGTGAGACCCAACAGCAAGGTCGCGGCGACCCCCAAGGCGAGCCCGAAGATCAACGCAGCGCGCATCGACACACGGTGGAGTGGCAGCGGCCGGCGACGCGTGCGGAGCATCCGCTCGTCGATGTCCGCATCGACCACACAGTTCAAGGTATTGGCGCTGCCGGCGGCCAGCGTGCCGCCGACGACGGTCGCGACGACCAGCCCGAAGGCGGGGACGCCCCCTTCCGCGAGGAACATCACCGGCACGGTGGTGAGCAGGAGGAGCTCGACGATCCGCGGCTTGGTGAGCGCGACGTAGGCACCGACGATGCCAGCCAAGCCGACACCTCGGTGGCCGTCGGCGTGCAGGTGACGCCTCGACAGGCGCTCATCGCCGGCGTCTGCCGTGGCCCGTGGCAAGGCAAGGGCTTGCGGGTCGACAGCCGTCACAGACACCTCAGAGTTGACCGATCGCGTGCACGCAGCACGGCGTTGCGGCCAGTGCGGCGAATGACTCGCACAGGAGTCTAATGCGCTGGCACCGCGGTGACGGATGCGGGGGCGAGCGTGTCCAATGGACTGGCAGTAGGCTCGACACCGTGTCGTGGCAAAGCCCGATGGACTGCCGTCTCCCACCGGACAACGCCGCCCAACATCCGTGCTGCCGCCCAACATCCGTGCTGAGGAAGGACTCGTCACCGTGACCGCCACCACCAAGCCTCCCACCAAGCTCGACTGGACCGACGTCGACGACAAGGCAGTCGACACCGTCCGGGTTCTGGCGATGGACGCGGTCCAGAAGGTCGGGAACGGCCATCCGGGCACCGCCATGAGCCTGGCCCCAGCGGCATACCTGCTGTTTCAGAAGCTGATGCGCCACAACCCGGCCGACCCGAACTGGCCGGGCCGCGACCGCTTCGTGCTGTCAAACGGTCACTCCAGCCTGACGCTCTACATCCAGCTCTACCTGGCCGGCTACGGCCTCGAGCTCGACGACCTCAAAGGACTGCGCGTCTGGGGCAGCCTGACGCCCGGCCACCCCGAGCACGGCCACGTCGCCGGTGTCGAGGCCACCACCGGCCCGCTGGGGCAGGGTGTCGGGAACGCCGTCGGCATGGCGATGGCGGCCCGCCGTGAGCGCGGACTGTTCGACCCCAAAGCCGCGGCAGGCGAGAGCCTCTTCGATCACGACATCTTCGTCTTCGCCAGCGACGGCGACATGCAGGAAGGAGCCAGCGGCGAGGCATCGTCGATCGCCGGTCACCAGCAGCTCGGCAACCTGGTGCTGCTGTATGACGCCAACAAGATCTCGATCGAGGACGACACCGACATCGCCTTCACCGAGGACGTGGCAATGCGCTACGAGGCGTACGGCTGGCATGTCCAGACCGTCGACTGGACGCAGGACGGCAAGGGCTACGAAGAGAACATCCAGGAGCTCTTCCAGGCTTACCGGAAGGCGAAGGCCGAGACGGCGAGGCCCAGCTTCATCCAGCTGCGCACGATCATCGCCTGGCCCGCCCCCTCGGCACAGAACACCGGCAAGGCACATGGCTCAGCGCTCGGCGAGGAGGAGGTCGCCGCCACCAAGAAGATCCTCGGCTTCGACCCCGAGCAGCACTTCGCCGTCGCCGACGACGTCATCGCCCACACCCGCCAGGCCGTGGAGCGCGGCAAGGAGGCGCACGCTGCCTGGCAGGAGCAGTACGACGCGTGGGCCGCCAAGGCGGGCGACCGCAAGGCGCTGTATGACCGGATGCAGACGCGAAGCCTCCCCGAGGGATGGGCCGAAGCACTGCCGGCCTTCGATGCCGACGAGAAGGGGATGGCCACCCGCAAGGCCTCAGGTGAGTTCCTGTCGGCGGTCGCCCCCGTGCTGCCCGAGCTTTGGGGTGGCTCCGCCGACCTGGCCGGGTCCAACAACACGACGCCGGCGGACGAGCCGAGCTTCATCCCGCCCGAGCACGCCACAAAGATGTTCCCCGGCGACTGGTACGGCCGGGTGCTCCACTTCGGCATCCGTGAGCACGCGATGGGCTCGGTCATGAACGGCATCGCGCTCCACGGAGGCACGCGTCCCTACGGCGGCACGTTCCTCGTCTTCTCCGACTACATGCGCCCTGCCGTGCGGCTGGCTGCCGTGATGAGGCTTCCCGTCACCTACGTCTGGACCCACGACTCGATCGGGTTGGGTGAGGACGGGCCGACCCACCAGCCGATCGAGCACCTGGCCGCGCTGCGCGCCATCCCTGGTCTCGACGTCGTCCGACCTGCCGACGCGAACGAGACGGTGGCCGCCTGGCGCGCCATCCTCGAGCGCACCGACCGACCCGCAGGCCTGGCCCTGAGCCGCCAGGACGTCCCGACGTTCCCGCGGGGCACGGACGGGTACTCCGACACGTCGAACGTCGTACGCGGGGCCTACGTGCTCCTCGACGTCGACGGAGGAGCTCCCGACGTGGTCCTCATCGGCACCGGTTCCGAGGTCCAGATCGCCGTCGCGGCGCGCACACAGCTCGCCACCGACGGGATTCGCGCCCGGGTCGTCTCGATGCCGTGCCGTGAGTGGTTCGAGGAGCAGGACAAGGCCTACCGCGACACGGTCCTGCCCCCCACCGTCAAGGCGCGGGTGTCCGTCGAGGCAGCGGTGCCGCAGGGGTGGCGCGACATCGTCGGCGACTCAGGCCGCATCGTCTCGATCGACCACTTCGGGGCATCCGCTGACTACGAGCGGCTATACATGGAGTTCGGCCTCACTGCCGAGGTCGTCACCCAGGCCGCCAAGGACAGCATCGCCGCCGCTGACGCGAAGGGCTGACCGGCCGGCCTCAACCGACCACCATGCCTCGAAAGGACCCACCTGATGAACGATCGACTGCAGGCACTCTCCGACAACGGCGTCTCGGTCTGGCTCGACGACATCTCTCGTGCGCGCCTGACGAGCGGCAACCTCGCGAAGCTGATCAAGGAGCGCCACGTCGTCGGGGTCACGTCGAACCCAACGATCTTCGCCAAGGCGGTCTCCGACGCCGACGACTACTCCGAGCAGGTCAAGGACCTCGCGGTCCGGGGCGTCGACCTGGAGGAGGCAGTGCGCGCCATCACGACGTACGACGTCCGCTGGGCATGCGACGAGCTGCGCGATGTCTATGACCGGACCAACGGACAGGATGGCCGGGTCAGCATCGAGGTCGACCCGCGGCTCGCCCACAACACCGAGGCGACGATCGCCGAAGCGCGAGCGTTGTGGTGGCTCGTGGACCGGGCCAACGCGATGATCAAGATCCCCGCCACCCAGGAGGGCCTCGCCGCGATCACCGCCGCGACCGCTGAGGGCATCAGCGTCAACGTCACGTTGATCTTCAGTCTCGACCGTCACCGCGCGGTGATGGACGCCTACCTG
>JACDHG010000097.1 GCA_013821195.1 Propionibacteriales bacterium | reverse complement strand
GTCGGCGTGGTGACGCCCCCGTGATCGAGGAGGACAACGGTGACCTACGTCATCGCACAGCCGTGCGTGGATCTGAAGGATCGAGGGTGTGTCGACGAGTGTCCTGTCGACTGCATCTACGAGGGCAAGCGCATGCTCTACATCCACCCCGACGAGTGTGTCGACTGCGGTGCGTGTGAGCCGGTGTGCCCCGTGGAGGCGATCTTCTACGAGGACGACACGCCGGAGCAGTGGAAGGAGTACTACGCGGCGAACGTGGAGTTCTTCGACGACCTGGGCTCCCCCGGAGGCGCGGCCAAGCTCGGTGTGATCGACAAGGACCACCCCACTGTCTCCGCGTTGCCCCCGCAGAGCCACGACGAGTGACCGACCGGATGGACCCACCATCCGCCGCAGCGCCGCCTGCCCCGTCCGGGTCGGCGGCGCGGACTGTTTCGAGCCGCCTTCCCGCCTTCCCCTGGGACCGACTGCTGCCGTTCAAGGAGCGGGCGAGCGCTCATCCTGGCGGTCTGGTCGACCTGTCGATCGGTACGCCGGTCGACCCCACGCCAGGGGCGGTGCAGCGAGCTCTGGCATCGGCTTCGGATGCGCCTGGCTATCCCACGGTGTGGGGCAGCCCCGAGCTCCGGGCAAGCATCAGGCACTATCTGAGCCGTCGCGTCGGCTCGGTTCCGCTCACCGATGACTGCGTGCTGCCCACGATCGGCTCCAAGGAGCTGGTGGCATCGCTGCCGTCGCAGCTCGGCGTACGCCGAGGGCAGACGGTCCTCGTCCCCGAGGTGGCCTACCCGACGTACGCCGTCGGGGCGCTGCTCGCGGGCGCCGAGGTGGTGACGAGCGACGCCACCTCGTCGGTCGGCCCGGCCGACGTACCCCTCGTGTGGGTGAATTCGCCTGCCAACCCCACCGGGCGCGTGCTGCCCGTCAGACATCTACGCAAGGTCGTCACCTGGGCACGTGAGCGGGGCGCCGTCGTCGCGTCGGACGAGTGCTACGTCGAGTGCTGGTGGGACATGGAGCCCGTCTCGGTGCTGCATCCGGACGTCAACGGTGGCTCGCTGGACTCCATCCTCGCAGTGCACTCGCTGTCGAAGCGGTCGAACCTCGCCGGCTACCGGGCTGCGTTCGTTGCCGGGGATCCGGAGATCGTCAGTGGGTTGCGTGAGGTCCGCCGCCACAGCGGCCTGATGGTCCCGGCTCCCGTGCAGGCCGCGATGCGCGCCGCCCTCGACGACGACGGCCACCTCGAGCAGCAGCGCCAGCGCTACCTGGGGAGGCGCGGCCTGCTGCGCGCCGCGCTCGAAGTAGCAGGCTTGAGGATCGAGCACTCCGAGGCGTCGCTGTACCTGTGGGTCACCCGCGACGAGCCGTGCATGGACACCGTGACGTGGTTCGCGCAGCGCGGGATCCTGGTGGCGCCGGGTGACTTCTACGGTCCCGCCGGTGCTCGGCACGTGCGGGTGGCGCTGACGGCCACCGACGAAGGTGTCGCGGCGGCCGTGAGCCGACTTGTCAGGGTGACGTGAGCGCGATGGCGCCCACTACACGCTGACAGGTCGGTCTCAGCAGCCGCGTAGTGAGCGCGGCGGCGTCAACTGCGCCCTGACAAGTGGGTCAGGCGACATCCACGTGGACGTGGTCGCGGTGCTCGAGCACCACGCGGGTCTCAGCACTCGTATCGCCGTCGACTCCCGCCGGGTCGAAGTCGCGCCACCCCTCGTCGGAGGCTGAGCCGGCTGTCCAGACACGGTCGTCGAAGATCACGTGCTCGATGTGCAGCCGGTCGGCGTTGGCGACGAGGTAGTGCGCCAGCACCCAGCCGCGACGGGTGTTCTGGGACGACACCGGACGGAAGAAGACATCGACCGCCCGACCGTCGTAATGGGCCGAGCCCTCGATGTGGCCCGACGTGGCGCCTCCGGGCTCGAACCCGCCGACAGGCAGGTCTCCGAACGACCGCGTCACGTCGTTGCGGACGGCGTTGGCGCGCGAGGTGAGCCCGTTCGCCTCGAGCTCCTCGGCGCCGAGGTCAGCCGAGTCGGTGGTGCAGGAGAACACGGCGTCGCTGTAGCCGGACATGGCGCTCGCGATCGTCCGCCCGTCCTGCTCGTGGTCGGCGTAGGCGTCGGGGAAGGCCGAGCGCTGGACCTCCTGCGCCGCCTCGGTGATCTCCATGTCCTGGTAGTCGTCGATCTTCACCAGCGCGTCGTAGAAGGCGTTCGTCGCGTAGTAGGGGTCAATGATCTCGTCCCGGTCGCCCCAGCCCTGGCTCGGGCGCTGCTGGAAGAGTCCGAGCGAGTCACGATCGCCGCCGTCGAGGTTGACCAGCTTCGACTCCTGGTACGCCGTGGCCATGGCGATGGAGATCGCTCGCGCCGGCAGCCCGCGGCGCTCGGCGACAGCTGCCACGATCGAGGCGTTCTCCGCCTGCTCGGTCGTCATACCGACTGTGTGGCCGTCGACAGTCGCGGTGCACGAGTCCGGACCGGGCAACGGCCCCAGCCCCGTCTGGACGGCGTACCAGGCGGCTCCTGAGACGACCGCGACCACTGCCACGGCGGCAATCACCTTGCCGGCTCTAGTCATTGGCGTGCAGCGCGGTGTTGAGCTCGACGTCTGCCGTCTTGCGTCGCACAGCCTCGATGCGGCCACTGATGCTGTTGAGCCAGAACTGCCAGCCGGACTGGCCGGACAGCTCGCGAGCCTTGACCACCGCGCCGTCCGGGAGCGTGACCTTCGTGCCGGTCGTGACGTAGCACCCGGCCGCGACCACACAGTCGTCACCGAGCGAGATGCCCACCCCGGCGTTGGCACCCAGCAGGCAGCGCTCGCCGATCGAGATCACCTCCTTGCCACCGCCGGACAACGTGCCCATGATCGAGGCGCCGCCGCCGACGTCAGAGCCGTCGCCGACGACGACGCCGGCAGAGATGCGACCCTCGACCATCGAGGTGCCGAGTGTCCCGGCGTTGAAGTTGACGAAGCCCTCGTGCATGACGGTGGTCCCGGACGCGAGGTGAGCGCCGAGCCGCACCCTGCTGGAGTCGGCGACGCGTACGCCGCTCGGGACGACGTAGTCGGTCATCCGCGGGAACCTGTCGACCCCGAGAACGCCGACCTCGACGCCGGCGGTGCGGGCACGGAGCCGGACGCGCTCGAAACCCTCGACGGGGCAGGGACCGAGCGTCGTCCAGACGACGTTCGCGAGCAGGCCGAAGACACCGTCGAGGTTCTGACCGTGCGGGGCCACGAGCCGGTGGCTGAGCAGGTGCAGACGGAGCCACATGTCGGCGGCGTCTCGTGGGGCGGCGGCGAGGTCGCCGATGACCACGTGGACGACCTTGCGCTCCACGTCTCGGACTGTGTCTCGGCCCTCGAGGGCACGCAGCTCGTCAGGCGCGGGGCAGCCCTCGGGCGCTGAGCCGAGAGCAGGCTCAGGAAACCACACGTCCAGGACTGCACCGGCACGGTCGAGGGTTGCCAGGCCGAAGCCCCACGCGGCGGCGGCGGTCGGGGTCACGCGGTCAACGCTACCGAGTCGACAAAGGCCAACGGTGTGCTGGCGTGGCGGCTTCGACACAATGGCGCGATGACGTCCCTCGACCTGGCATCAGACATCGTCGACCTCACGGCCGCCCTCGTGGACATCGAGTCGGTGAGCGGCAACGAGAAGTCGATCACCGATGCGATCGAGGCGGCACTGGCCCCACTGCCGTGGCTCGAGCTGTGGCGGCACCGGCACACACTGGTGGCTCGGACGTCGTTCGGGCGCGAGGAGCGAGTGGTCGTCGCCGGTCACGTCGACACCGTGCCCGGCAATGACAACCTGCCCGCACGGGTGGCCGGCGACGCGTTACACGGGCTCGGCTCGTGCGACATGAAGGGTGGCGTGGCCGTCGCGCTCAAGCTCGCGAGCTCGCTCGAGGCGCCCACGCGTGACCTCACCTACGTCTTCTACGAGGCCGAGGAGGTGGAGGCCGACCTGAACGGGCTCACTCTCATCTCGGCGGTGCGCCCGGACGTGCTCGCGGGCGACTTCGCGGTCGTCATGGAGCCCTCGAACGCCGTGATCGAGGCCGGGTGTCAGGGCACCATGCGGGTTGACGTCACGGTCCGCGGAGTGAGAGCGCACGCCGCCCGTTCGTGGAACGGGGTCAACGCCATCCACGCGGCAACCGACGTGCTGGCCCTGCTGACGGCATACGAGCCTCGTCGTCCGGTCATCGACGGGCTGCAGTACCACGAGGGCCTGAACGCCGTCGGCATCACCGGAGGTGTCGCGGGCAACGTCATCCCGGACGGGTGCACAGTGAGCATCAACCACCGGTTCGCACCCGACCGTAGCGAGGCCGACGCCGAGGCGCATCTGAGGGAGTTGTTCGCCGGTTTCCACATCGAGGTGAGCGACTCGGCGCCCGGCGCGTTGCCGGGCCTCGGGCTGCCGGCGGCCGCGGCCTTCCTCGAGGTGGTGGGTGGCAGCGCGAACCCGAAGTTCGGCTGGACCGACGTGGCCCGCTTTTCGGCCATGGGGATCCCGGCGGTGAACTTCGGGCCGGGCAACCCCGAGCTCGCCCACACCCAGGGCGAGTTCGTCCCGCTCGCACACCTGCACTCCTGCCTGGACCGGATGACCCGCTGGCTGTCCTGACAGGGTCGTGAGCGGCGGGGGCACTAGGTTGGCAGGCATGACGGACGAACCTGAGACTCATCCTCTCGAGCGACGGCGGGGTCCGGTTGTCATGCGGCGCGGGCAGGTGGAGGCCCAGACGACGGACCAGCGCCTGCTCGACTCGCGCAACCCCAGTGAGTGGGTGCACACCGACCCGTGGCGGGTGCTGCGAATCCAGGCTGAGTTCGTGGAGGGTTTCGGTGCGCTGGCCGAGCTCGGTCCTGCGATCTCCGTCTTCGGGTCCGCCCGCAGCGAGCCGGGCCAGCCAGACTACGAGCAGGGTATCCAGCTGGGCGGTGCCCTGGCTCGTGCCGGCTTCGGGGTCATCACCGGTGGCGGACCGGGTGCGATGGAGGCGGCGAACAAGGGTGCCTCCGAGACGGGCGGGGTCTCCGTCGGGCTCGGGATCGAGCTGCCCTTCGAGTCAGGCCTCAACGAGTGGGTCGACATCGGGGTCAACTTCCGCTATTTCTTCGCTCGCAAGACCATGTTCGTCAAGTACGCGCAGGGTTTCATCAGCCTCCCCGGCGGCTTCGGCACCTTCGACGAGATCTTCGAGGCGATCACGCTCGTCCAGACGCAGAAGGTCACGTCGTTCCCGATCGTCTTGCTTGGCACGTCGTACTGGGGTGGCCTGCTGGACTGGGTCCGAGACGTGGTGATGGCCGAAGGCAAGGTCAGCTCGAAGGACCTCGACCTCTTCCAGGTCACCGATGACGTCGACGCGGCGGTGGCGATCATGGTGGAGGCACGAGCAGAGCGCGACCGCAGGTGGGCCGGAGGCGGCCGCTCCGACGTCGGGCCCGAGGTCGAGCCACATCGCGCCGAGTGACCTCGGCACGCGAGGGCGGGTCCTGCGGATCGACGCGACCTGGCCAGGTCGCTGGGCGTCGGCCAGTACCAGAGACACTGTGACCCCTTACCCCGACGTCTGACCCCGCTGTTCTCGCGTGGCACGATCACATCCATGATCTGGCTCTGGGTGGTCGCGCTCGTGCTCATCATCGGTGCGTCCGCGGTGATCATCGCCGGCCGAGGCGATGCCATGGCGGACGTCTACGAGGACCGCCCCGACTTGACGCTCGATCGGGCCCGGCTGACTGCCGACGACGTCGCCAAGGTGCGGTTCACGACCGCCGTCCGTGGCTACCGGATGGACGAGGTCGACGCCTTCGTCGAGCGGCTCGAGGCGGAGCTGCGGGCCCGGCGGGGGGAGCCGCTCCTGGATGAGGTCGAGCCGGGACCCGGCCAAGCCGACCCGGTGCCGGACGGCTCCGGGACTGCGGCGCATCGGCAGGTCGACGCCGACGAGCGCTCTTGACCCTGGGTGCCGTCCGGGGGACAGACGGTCGGTTGCGCTGCCCGTGGGGGTCGTCGACCGCGGACTACACCGCATACCACGACGACGAGTGGGGACGACCCGTTCGAGATGACAACGGGCTGTTCGAGAGGCTCACCCTCGAGGCGTTCCAGTCGGGCCTCTCGTGGCTGACGATCTTGCGCAAGCGAGAGAGCTTCCGTGCCGCATTCGCTGGTTTCGACATCGAGGCGGTGGCTGCGTTCGGAGCAGAGCACCGCGCTCGGCTGATTGCCGACACCGGCATCGTCCGCAACGCGGCAAAGATCGACGCTGCACTCGCGAACGCCAAGGTGGCAGCGGAGCTCGATGACGGCCTCGCGACCGTGATCTGGCGTCATGCTCCCGTCGCCACGCCTGCTCCGATGAGCCTCGAAGACGTGCCGGCAACGACGACCGAGTCCGTGGCCATGGCCAAGGACCTCAAGCGTCGGGGTTTCCGCTTCGTCGGACCCACGACGGCATACGCATTGATGCAAGCAGCCGGTCTGGTCAACGACCATCTGGCAGAGTGCTGGGCACGCGACGCACCGCCTTGAGTGCACGCTGCAGGGGTCAGGCCTTGCCTTGCAGCAGGGCGAGACGGTCCAGCAGGTTCTCGAGCGACTCCTCGAACTCTTCCGCCGAGTGGTCCTCTGGGCACGTTGCTGGCCGCCGGCGACGATCGCTGAGGGCTCGGCGGGGAGAGGCAGACGAGGTAGTCGTGGGGGCCGTCGCGATCCGGGGGTGGACGCCTGGCCGGATATCCCGACTGGCGCATCGTCATCGTCCTTCGAACGTCGGCTTCTGCTTGGCGACGAATGACGCCACTGCCGACCGATGGTCCTCGGAGCCGCCCGTCCGGGCCATCAACCGGCTCTCGAACGCGAGAGACTCCTCCAGCGAGTGGCTGGCGGCGCAGCGCACCGACTCCTTGATCGCGGCGAACGCCAACGTCGGGCCAGCCGCGAGCCGTGCCGCGATGTCGGCGACCTCGACGGCGAGCCGGTCGGCGGGGAACACCCAGTTCACCAGGCCGATCTCCAGTGCCTCGGCGGCGTCGACCGACCGCGGCCACAGCAGCAGCTCCATCGCCTTGGTCTGCCCGACCACCCGCGGCAACGTCCACGACATCCCGGTGTCGCAGGAGAGGCCGACGCCGATGAACGCCGTGGTGAAGCTCGCGCGGTCGGCGGCCACCCGCCAGTCGCACGCCAGCGCTATCGACATCCCGGCGCCTGCGGCGACGCCGTTGATCGCAGCGATCACCGGTTTCTCCATGGTGGCGATCGTCAAGGCGATAGGTGTGTAGTGCTCGGCGACGGTCGCCCACACCTCGTCGAGGCCTCTCCGGGTCATGTTGTCGATGTGCTCTCGCAAGTCCTGGCCGGCACAGAAGGCGCGACCGCTCCCCGTGACGACCACGCAGCGGGCCTCGGTGTCGGAGGCGGCACGCTGGACCGCGGCCAGCAACGCCTCCTTGGTGGCGGTTTCGAGACTGTTCATCGTGTCCGGACGGTTCAAGGTGATCGTGGCGATGCCGCCTTCGACCTCGTACAGCACCGGCTCAGGGGCCACGGAGTCACTCATCACGGTCTCCGTTCGGTTGCAGGCAGGCATCGACGTACCGTCCGGCGGCGGGCAGCAGGCGGCTTGCCTCACTGTCGAAGAACGCCGCCGCCTGGTGGCCTGGCCAGCGCTTCGGCAGCAGCTCACTCGGGAGGCCCGGGTCCCGGAACAGGAACTTGCGCCACTCATGCACAAGGATGCTGCGTACGACGAAGACGTCGCGGTCGGTCGGCCGGTCGCTGGCCTGCGCCGCCAGCACTCGCGCCCCCTCGAGCCAGCAGGCATAGGCGTCTGCCAGGGCGTCGAGGTCCCACGCGGTCGCCGTCAGCCCGATCGCCTCACCCTCGTGGACAGCCTGGAAGCGGTGAGCATGCACGCCCTCCGCCGTCAACAGCGCATCCACCTCGGTGGACGATCGAGGGCTGACCCAGGTGTCGTCGCGGAGGGGCGCATAACCGAGGTAGCTCAGACCGGTGCGCACCCGCTCTCGAGTGGCGCGGACAGGGACATGGGCCAGCACGAGCAGATGCCAACGACCGTCCCACGGTGCGATTCCGCTGCGGTAGATGCGGGCCGCGGCGTCGGTCAACCGATGCTCCGCTCGCGGTGTCAGCTGATAGCCCGGACCCGTCGTTGTCTTCACCGGGGCGAGCCAGCGTTGCCGGACCATGCGAGAGATGGCGGTGCGCACCGCCGGCGCGGCGATGTCAAGGGCTCCCATCAGCCGCACCAGGGCAGCCACCGGGGCGGCTCCGCCCCGTGGCCGCAGGTGGTCGCCGTACACGTCGAAAAGCGCGGATCTAGCGTTCACAGGGGGCAGTCTGCCGCACCACCGCGATGGCGGTGCGATAATGGGTCCTGGCAATCGATGCGCCACCGGCGTCTCGGCCAGCTAATCGGGTGGAGTCTCGGCGCTGAAGGACGAAGGGTAGGTGCGCGCATGGCGGCGATGAAGCCGCGGACGGGCGACGGTCCGCTGGAAGTCACCAAAGAGGGACGTGGGCTTGTGATGCGCGTCCCGCTCGAAGGCGGCGGTCGGCTCGTGGTCGAGCTCAATGTGGACGAAGCGAAATCGCTCGAGGAGGCGCTCAGCCACGTGACTGGCTGAGCGGCTGACACCAGCACCCTGGGCCTCGGACCGTGCGTGCACGGGTCCGGGGCCTCTGTGGTGCGTCTCATGTCGGCTGCTCACTGCCCTGCGGCACCCGGGCAGACACACCACTAGTGTTCTACGGGTGCCGTCCGTTCCCTCCCAGCCAGCGCCACCCACAGTCGAGGTCACCGCCGCGACGGTCGCCGACGTCGATGCGCGCGTCCTCGTCATGGGTTTCAGCCGCAGCG
>JACDHG010000096.1 GCA_013821195.1 Propionibacteriales bacterium | reverse complement strand
ACCTTGTCGTGGACGTCACGGGCAAGGTGCGACGGCCAGGCATCGTCGAGCTCCCCGTTGGCGCGCGGGTCATCGACGCGATCCAGGACGCTGGAGGCGTCAGACCCGGCGTTGACATGTCCGGGCTCAACCTGGCCCGGTTGCTCGTCGACGGGGAGCAGGTGGTCGTCGGCCTGGCGGTGCCCGCTCTCGTGCCACCACCGGGGTCCTTGCCGACGAGCAGCGTGCCGACCGGGATCGAGATCGCCCCGGTCAACCTCAACACCGCCACTCAAACCGAGCTCGAGACGCTGCCAGGCATCGGGCCCGTCACTGCCCAGTCGATCCTCGCGTGGCGCACCGACAACGGCGCCTTCACCGCGGTCGAGGAGCTCCTCGAGGTGAGTGGGATCGGTGACGTCACCATGGCCGACATCGCTCCCTACGTCTATGTATGACGCAGGAGCCGCTCGACCTGCGGTTGGCGCCCGTCGCGCTCGTGGCGTGGGGCGCGGCGGCCTTGGCCACCGGCTGGTCGCCGGGACAGGCAACGGCGGGGGCGCTCGGGCTCCTTGTCCTGGCAGGGGTGTCTGCAGGATTCGCACGAGGGCTGACGTCTCGACCTCGACCAGGAGCCGGGCGCCGACGACCGCACCGACACGACCTCGTGCTGGCGGCGGCTGCCGCATGCCTCGTCGGCGGGGCTGCGGTCGCCGTGGGCGGTCTCCGCGCTGGGGCGGTGCAGGCAGGTCCGATCCCACAGCTGGCCAGAGACGGAGCCCAGGTCAGCCTCCTTGGCAAGGTGGTGACAGACCCGGTCGAACGGGAAGGCACCTTCGGCTCGTACGTCGTCGTGCGGCTGCGGGTCGACCAGGTCACCGGCAGGGGGGCCACGACCAGCGTCGCGTCTCCTGTGCTCGCCATCGCCGATCCCCAGTGGCTGCGGGTCTCTCTGGGTGACCGCGTGCTTGCTGCGGGTCGACTGCAAGTCGCGCAGGGGAGCGATCTTGCCGGCGTGCTCATCGCCCGCGGTCCGGCCGAGGTGGTGTCGCGAGCGCATGTCGTCGATCGATCGGTGGCTCATGTCCGTTCGAACCTCACCGAGGCCGCGTCGGTCCTGCCCGAGGCGGAGGCTGCCCTGGTGCCGGCCCTTGTGGACGGTGACGACTCGCAGATGCCGCAGCAGGTCGCCACCGACTTCCGCACCACCGGCCTGACACATCTGTTGGCGGTCAGCGGAGCCAACCTCACGTTGATGCTCGGATTTCTCTTGGTGTCGGCGAGGTGGTGCGGGGCACGAGGGCGTTGGCTGCTGGTGGTCGGCGCGGTGGGAGTCGTCTTCTTCGTGCTGCTCGCCCGACCGCAGCCGAGCGTGCTGAGGGCAGCGGCGATGGGCGTGGTCGCGCTCGCTGGGCTGTCTGCCGGCGGTCGGCGTCGTGGCGCCCGCGCCCTGTGCATCGCGGTGGTCGCGCTCGTCCTCGTCGACCCGTGGCTGGCGCGGTCTGTCGGGTTCCTCCTGTCGACGGTGGCGACCGCCGGCATCATCCTGCTCGCACCCCGGTGGCGCGACGGCCTCGCTGGATGGATGCCGCGACCGCTCGCCGAGGCGATCGCCGTACCGCTGGCAGCACAGCTCGCCTGCACACCCGCCATCGCAGCCATCTCGGGGCAGGTCAGCGTGGTCGCCGTCATCGCGAACATGGTCGTCGCTCCGGCCGTCGGGCCGACGACACTGCTGGGTCTGGTGGCCGGGCTCATGGCCATCGTCAGCGATGGGCTCGGCCACCTCCTCGGGTATGCCGCCGGGGTGCCGGCGTGGTGGATCGTGTGGGTTGCCGAGCACGGCTCGGGCCTTGCCGGTGCGGCCATGACGTGGCCGGTGGGCGCCGTCAGCATCGCGGCACTGACTCTCCTGATCGGAGGGATCCTGGTCGTGATGCCACGACTGGTGTCGCACCGGGGCACGTGCCTCGCCTGCACCGGGCTGCTGGTCGTCGTCATCGTCCAGCCGATGGGACGGCTCGGGTGGCCGCCGGGTGACTGGCTGATGGTCATGTGCGATGTCGGCCAGGGCGACGCCATGGTGCTGAACGCCGGCAGCGGCGCGGCTGTCGTGGTCGACACCGGCGTTGACCCGGCACTTGTCGATGGCTGCCTCGACCGGCTCGAGGTCCATCGAGTGCCCTTGGTCGTGCTGACGCACTTTCACGCCGACCACGCCGGCGGTCTGCCCGGCGTCCTCGAGGGCCGCACGGTCGAGGAGATCCAGGTGTCACCGCTCGCAGACCCGTCCGCCCAGGCGAAGGAGGTCACCAGGTTGGCGGCCGCGGCCGGCATACCGGTCACCGTCGCCGTCACCGGGGAGCGTCGCCGGGTCGGCCGCCTGTCCTGGCAGGTGCTCGGTCCCGTCGACGTACCGGATGGCGCAGGAGCGGACTCAGGATCCGAAGGCTCAGCACCCAACAACGCGTCGGTCGTCATGCTTGTCGAGGTCGACGGCCGTCGACTTCTCCTCAGCGGTGACGCCGAGCCGGAGGAAGAGGAGGACATCCTCGACTCCGGGGCCGACCTCCGGGTCGACGTGTTCAAGGTGGCCCACCACGGGTCGGCCAACCAGGAGCCGGACTTCCTCTTTGCCACGGCCGCGTCGCTGGCCGTGATCTCCGTGGGAGAGGACAACGACTACGGGCACCCGTCCGCAGCCACGCTCGGCCTCCTGCGCCAGCTGGGTGCGCAGGTCTACCGCACCGATCTGCACGGCGACATCGCGATCGTCGAGCGCGCCGGCCAGCTGGCGGTCGTGACGTCTGGGACCGGCTGACGCAGGTCATCCAGCCCTGCATCGCCGATGCGCGCAACGCATGGGCAGAGGTGTGAGGTCGGGGGCGCTGCGTCCCCGGGCTTTGGGGTTCACGGCGGTGGAGACGAGGCTGTCGGGTCGGCGTGACATGCTGAGCGCATCATGGCGAAGACGACCGCAGCCGACGTCCTCGGCGTCACCACACTCGTCACCGGCGCCGATGAGTTCATCGCAGAACGCACCATCGACGCCCTGCGTCGGGCCGTCAGCAAGGCCGATGCCGATGCCGACATCAGCGAGCTGGAGGCGTCAGAACTGGGACCGGGTGCCTTCGTCGAGATCACCAGCCCGTCGCTGTTCGCATCGATGCGCTGCGTGGTGATCCGCGCGCTCGAGAACCTGCCTGCCGACGCGGCCAAGCCCATCTTGGCCTATGTCTCGGCGCCGGCGCCGGACGTCGCCCTTGTGCTCCACCACACCGGTGGCATCAAGGGCAAGGCCCTCCTCGACCAGCTCCGCAAGGCTGGTGCAGCCGAGGTCAAGGCAACTCCGCTGAAGAGGTGGGAGCTTGCGACCTGGGTGGCAGCCGAGGTGCGGGGGCACAAGGCGAAGATCGACGAGCGCGCGGCCAGTGCGCTGGTCGACTCGGTGGGCGAGGACATGCGTGCTCTTGCTGGTGCCGCCGACCAGCTGGCCGCCGACTGTGCGGACCAGCCGATCACCGAGAAGGTCGTGCGCCAGTACTTCGGCGGACGAGCTGAGGTCAAGGGCTTCGCTGTCGCTGACGCCGCCATCAACGGCAAGACGGGGGATGCCTTCGAGCAGCTGAGGTGGGCGTTCGCGAGCCGGGTCGACCCAGTCCTCATCACCAGCGCCGTGGCTGGCGGGCTGCGCGGGATCGCACGCTACCTGGCGGCGCCAGCCGGATTGCTCGACGGCGACCTGGCCCGCGAGGTCGGCGTGCCTGCATGGAAGCTCAAGAGCCTAGGAGCGCAGTCCCGAGGCTGGACATCTCGCGGCCTCGGGGTCGCGATCCAGGCGGCGGCTCAGGCCGACGCCGACGTCAAAGGCGCGGCGGGCGACCGGCTCTGGGCCTGCGAGCGCCTCATCATCTCGGTGTTGCGGGCCCGCGCCCTTCACTAGTGTCTCGGAAGCCGCTGCGGGATGGCGAGACGGCGCACGACACAGACCGGACATGCAACGACGGGCTGACCCGATCCCGGGCAGCCCGTCGCAGCGGTGGTGCTCTCGTCGTAACGACGTGAGACCGGATGTCAGAGTGTCGCGGCGCTCTTGGCGATGGCCGACTTCTTGTTCGCTGCCTGGTTCTTGTGGATGACACCGGCGGACGCAGCCTGGTCCAGCTTTCGGCTTGCCCTCTGCGCGAGGTCGCGAGCCTGCGCTGGCTCACCGGCCTCGACGGACTCGTGGAAGCGGCGGATCGAGGTCTTGAGCGCAGACTTGACGGCCTTGTTGCGCTCATGCGCGGCGTCGTTCTGCTTGTTGCGCTTGATCTGGGACTTGATGTTTGCCACGGGGCAGGGCCTCTTGCTTCTCGGATCGGTGAGTTGCTTCGACGGGCGCGGCGTCGAGCCCGCGCGAGGAGCCAGGCTACCAGCGGCGGACTGAGGCGGCCAAATCTCGCCACTCTCATCCCCATCCCCTGGTGCTCACCCCCCCTTGGGATTCGTCCGGCTGCTCGAGGCGGTGGCTGGGCGCGGTTGGCCGGACGAATCGGGTTGTCGCGGCCGTCGTTCCGATTGGTCCGACCAGCTCCCGTGGTGGCTGCGCGCGGTGGCCCGGACGAATCGGCGGATGAGATCCCTGTGGGATTCGTCCGGCTGCTCGAGGCGGTGGCTGGGCGCGGTTGGCCGGACGAATCGGGTTGTCGCGGCCGGAGTGCGAAGATCTCACACATGACCTCAGCTCGCGAGCTCGTCGAGCAGGCGCTCGACCGAATCGACACCGTCGACTCGCTGACGAACGCCATGTGCACCCTCAACCCGCGAGCCGCCGAGGACGCAGCGGTTCTCGACGCCGAAGCAGCCGAGGGGCGACGGCGGAGCCCGCTGCACGGTCAGCCCGTCGTGGTGAAGGACAACATCGACACGGCCGACCTCCTCACGACCGCAGGATCCCTGGCACTGAGCGAGACTCCCCCGACGAGCGATGCCAAGCTTGTCCAGCGGCTGCGGTCCGCTGGCATGGTCGTGCTCGCCAAGACGAACCTGAGCGAGTGGGCGAACCTACGCGACGAGCGGTCAAGCTCGGGATGGAGCGCGTACGGCGGCCTCACCCGTAACCCCTACGCGTTGAACCGGTCTGCCGGAGGCTCGAGCTCAGGCAGCGGCGCCGCCATCGCCGCTCGGCTGGCCCCGTACGCGATCGGCACCGAGACAGACGGCTCCATCACATGTCCTGCGGCGTTCAACGGCTGCGTCGCCATCAAGCCGACCGTCGGGTTGGTCCCGACCGCGGGGATCGTGCCGATCTCCGCATCCCAGGACTCCCCGGGCCCGATGGCGTCGACCGTGTCCGACGCCGCGGCCCTCCTGTCCGTGCTGGCGGCGAACGGCATCGACTACGCGTCGCACGCCGTCGAGGGTCGCCTCGCCGGCAAGCGCATCGGCGTACCCCGCAAGGTCTTCTGGGGCTACAGCGCCCACGCCGACACGGCCGCGGAGGCCGCGCTCACCCTGCTCTCGCAGACGGGGGCCACGGTCGTCGACAACACAGACCTGGAGTCCATGGTCGACTACGGCTTCGACGACGAGCTGCTGGTCCTGTTGGCCGAGTTCGAGCCGGGCCTGCGCGACTACCTCGCGACCCGGCCAGATGGTGGACCTCGATCCATGGCCGACGTCGTCGCGTTCAACACCGCGCACGCCGACACCGAGCTGGCCTGGTTCGGTCAGTCGTTCCTCGAGCTCGCACTCGAGTCACCGGGCGTCGGTTCGGCGGAGTATGCCGAGGCACGGGCGGCGTGCCTGACCCACGGCCGTGACGACGGTATCGACGCCGTGCTGCGCGCGCATCGCCTCGATGCGCTCGTCACCCCGTCGTACGCACCGGCGGTGCCGATCGACCTCGTCAACGACGAGCATCACTGGGGCAGCTGCACCCAGCCGTCGGCGATGGCCGGCTACCCACTCGTGACCGTGCCCTCCGGCCTGGCCAAGGGGCTGCCTGTCGCGGTGTCGTTCTGGGGCACGGGAGGCAACGAAGCGACGCTGATCGAGATCGCCCACGGCTACGAGGCTGCTCGCAACTGGGCCTCCGGGCCGCTCCCGGAACCCACATTCCCCCAGTTCGTCTAGGCGCGCACACCAACGAAAGGGTCCCGACTGTGCTCCAAGCAACCCTCTACGGCGTCGGGACCGCGCTTCCGCTGGTGCTGGGAGCCGTCATCGGGCTGCGGGTGAACCTGCCCGGCAAGGCGCTCGGCGCGCTCATGGCGTTCGGCGGGGGGACCATGATCGCGGCGGTCTCGTCGGAGCTCTTCGAGCCTGCCTTCGACGAGGTGGGTGCCGTGCCGGCGGGGTTGGCGCTGCTCGGGGGCGCCGGCGTCTTCGTCGTTGCGGACAAGCTGATCGACGACAAGCTGGGAGCCGCCTCTCTCGGCTGGGCCCTCATGCTCGGCACGGTGCTCGACGGCGTACCCGAGAACACTGCCCTCGGGGTCTCGCTCACGGAGGGCGGTGGTCTCGTGCTGCTCGTGGCGGTGGCGGTCGGCAACATCCCGGAGGCCATCGGCGGGTCGGCGCAGATGCGCGAACAGCACAAGGTCAGCAGTGGCAGGGTGCTCGGCTTGTGGTCCGCGACCGCGTTGGTCCTCGTGCTCGTGACGATCGGAGGGTACGCCGCCTCGGACGTGATCCCCGGCGCGGTGGTGGCCACGATCCAGGCCTTCGCCGGGGGAGCCACCATCGCCGTGCTGGCCGACTCGCTCATCCCCGCGGCATTCAAGGCCAGCGGCTGGTGGACGGGGCTCGCGACCGCGCTGGGGTTCGTGGTGGCGTTCGCGCTGGGCGCCTGAGGCATGCGTCCAAGAGCGGCGAGGCACGTTCTACGGCTCCCGGCCGAGACCGAGTCGCCGCATGAGGCTTTGAGCGTCGTACGGCGCATGAACCTTCGCGTCGTTGTCGAAGAACACGAACACGTCGAGCCCCACGTCGAGCCAGGCTCGGACCTTGTCGGCCCACCGGTCGAGGGCGTCGTCGGTGTAGCCGCTGACGTAGAGCTCGTCGGCTCCGTGCAGCCGGACGTACATGAACCCGGTCGTCGGCGTCTCGATCAGAGGCCACTTCCCGGCCGTGTCGGCGACGACGACCGCGATGTCATGGCGGCGCAGGAGCTCTGTCACCGTGTCGGTGGCGAAGCTGGCATGACGGATCTCCAGGGCATGACGTAGGGGGCGATCCGCGTCGGTCTTCAGACAGGTGCGGTCCGGGGCGATCCTGGCGTCGTGTCTGCTTGCGAGCTCGACCGCTGCCGAGGTCGAGCGAGGGAGCAGGTCGAAGAACCTCTGCAGCCGGTCGGCGTCGAACCCGAGGCTCGGCGGCAGCTGCCACAGGAACGGCCCGAGCTTGTGGGCGAGCGCGAGCACGCCGGAGGCGTAGAAGTTGGCCAACGGCGTCTCGACGTCAGACAGCTTCTTCAGGTGGGTGATGAACCGACCCCCCTTGACCGCGAAGACGAAGTCGTCCGGCGTGGTCTCGCGCCAGCGCTGATAGCTCTCGGGCCGTTGGAGGGAGTAGAAGGATCCGTTGACCTCGACCGAGGTGAAGGTCGACGCGTTGTACTCGAGCTCTGCCCGGTGGGGGAGGCCCGGAGGGTAGAAGCTCCCACGCCAGCCGGCGTACAGCCAACCCGAGGTGCCGATCCTGACCTCAGCCAACTCGCGGTCCCGACTGGACGGCTGCTGGTCCGACGGACGTGGCTGCGGTGGGTATGACGACCTCTCCCATTGGCCCATGCTGTGCTGAGCCCGCGGCGACCGCAACCGCGGACGGCCGGCGCGGCGGATGTGCTCCCGCTCAGGCAGACTGCTTCCGTGACTGTTCGCAAGTTCGGCGTCGAAGAGGAGCTGATGCTCGTCGATCCCGGCACCGGACGGCTGCGCGCTGTGTCTCATCGTGCCCTGGCTGCTCACCGGGGGAATGTCGGGCGCCAACAGCCGGACGACTTCGGCGCCGACGCTGGCCTCGAGCAGGAGCTGTTCCTCCAGCAGATCGAGACCGGTACGGCGCCGTGCACGCACGTGGCTGACCTCGAGAAGGACCTGGCGGCGTGCCGTCGTAGAGCCGCGGAGTCGGCAGCCGCGGCGGGGGCCGACCTCGTCGCAGTGGGTGCCCCGGTGCTGGCGGACTCCCCCCAGCGGGTCACGCCGAAGCCGCGGTACGAACGAATAGTGCAGGAGTTCGGGTCGATCGGACGCGAGGGTGGTGTCTGCGGGATGCATGTTCACGTGGACATCCGCGGCGAGGACGAGGGAGTCGTCGTCCTTGACGGTCTGCGCCCCTGGCTGCCCGTGCTGCGCGCGCTCAGCGTGAACTCGCCCTTCTCGCAGGGTGCGGACTCCGGTTACGCCAGCTGGCGGTCCCAGGTCTGGGGGCGTTGGCCCGCTGCCGGCCCGGCCGAGCCGTTTGGGGACCGAGCGACGTACGAGGCTTGCGCCGACGCGTTCGTGGCGAGTGGCGCGGCGCTGGACCGAGGAATGCTCTACTACGACGCGCGGCTCTCCCAGACGTACCCGACCGTCGAGATCCGCGTCTTCGACGCCACCACCGAGATCGGCGACATCGGTCTGATTGCCGCACTCAGCCGCGCTCTCGTTGAGACAGTGGCGCAGGGCAGTGACGAAGTCCCCGCCTGGCGGACCGATCTGCTGCGTGCGGCGCACTGGAAGGCGTCACGGTACGGGATCTCTGACAGGCTCGTGCACCCCTTGACACAGCGACCAGCTCACGCGCGGGCAGTGGTCCAGGACACCGTCGACCATGTGAGCGAGGCGCTCGACTCGGCGGGAGACCGTGACCGGGTGATGGACGGCTTCGAGCGGCTCCTCGCTCGAGGGTCGGGCGCCGCCCGGCAACGCGCGGTCGCAGAGTCGGGTGGTGGGCTAGACGCGGTGATGTCGGATCTGCGCGTGCGGTTCGCCGCTTCCTGGCAGGGCGCCTGAACCGCCTTTCTCCCC
>JACDHG010000021.1 GCA_013821195.1 Propionibacteriales bacterium | reverse complement strand
GTCGAGAACGGCGTCTCGATCGACACCCTCCTCGAGATCGCCCGCGACCACGACATCACACCGGACTCCTTCGACGTGCTCGACGGGATGGAGATCATCACCGACCCGGACGGCAAGTCGTTCTTCATGCTCGTCACCGACATGAGTGGCGACGAGGTGCGCGCCGCGGTTCTGATGACCTACATCCTCAACGCCGGGACCGGCTACGAGGGCGGCGACTACTCCGAGACGCCCTACAGCTCCGACGAGGTCCAGCGGATCATCGACCGCCAGAGCGACAACCTGTGGTCGTACGACGAGGACGTCGCCTTCGTGCACGACAACGGCGGACGGCTGACCACCACCCCCAACGGCATGCTGATGGGGCTGGGGGCAACTGGCGGCAGGACATGCTCGTCTTCTCCGGCGGCACGACCTACGGTGATATTTTCATGGTCAACATCGACGACCCAGAAGATGCCGAGGAGCAATTGCGAGCCATGGTCGCCGGGGGCACAGCGATGTACGTTGTGGATGGCGAGGTCGTCTCCGGGAGGCTTGACCTGGACCGGCTCCTCCACCATGAGGAGATCCACTCCCAGCAGTACGCCGAGAGGGGCCTGTGGCCGTTCATCGACGAGTACCTCGATGAGCAGGTCGACTGGGTGTGGGTCGACGTCCCTGGAGACCTCAACCCGCTCCCCGTCCCGGTGCCCGTGACCCGCAACGGCTGCGGCAATTCTCTCGAGGAAGAGGCTGGCCTGGAGGGCGGTGGCTATGATCCCTGTGAGTGATCCGGATGGCCGGACCGGTCGGTGACCCGGGGCGCTCCGGCTGACCCCCGCGATCGCGGTGGGCATCGCCGCCTCACTGACCGGCTGCGATCCGAGCAGCGCCCCCCTGGTCCAGTACAGCGGCGGGTACCAGGAGACCGAGACTGGCCAGTTGCTGCTGTGGACGGGTCAACCGTGCACTGGCGTCACCGACATCGAGTTCGAGCTCGTCAACGACGACAACGAGCTCACGACCCGGTGGAAGCTGACATCGCGGAAGCCCGCGGGAGGGGCCGTCGAGGAGGTGGTGCTGGGTGAGCCATTGCCCGGCTTCCGAGTCACGGAGCGCAGCGACCCAGACCCAGACTGGCGGGGGTTCGACACGGTGCGGTTACTCATCAAGACTCAGCAGGGCCAGTCTGCGACATACACCAAGGTGGACACGTTCACCGACCAGCTCCCCGATCACTCCTCCGACGAGTACTTCGTGCAAGACCAAGGCTGGTACACGAAGGGGGACTTCGCCGACATCACCGACGACGAGGAGGTGGCGCCCCTCTGCGGCCGCGGCACCTACGCCGACTGACAATCGCCCCGACATGACCCCCGTCCCGGCTAGTGTCCGGAAGCGAAGTGCGTTGCCTCGCGCCGTGGTCCAGGGATGCGTCGCAGACCAGGATGGCATTTCATCATGCACGGCCGGGTTTGCCCCCAGACGTTCGAGAGGACGCATCAGCGCTACTCCCAGCTGCTCGGGCATGCCCGGCAAGCGGTGATGGGCGCGCTCATCCGAGAGCATTCGCGGTCACAGGACCTGCTCGAGCAGGCAGCCGAGGACGTGTCCAAGATGCTGTCCGACGAGGCCGATCCGAGAAACGTCCAGGTGTTGTGGGAGGCGGGGTGCCTTCCGGCCTACGCACCGATCGTCTTCCCCGACGTCGACCTGACCGGCGGCGCGGCACCCGCCACCACGTCGACCGAGATCGTCGACCTCTTCCTGGCGAACCCCGGCCTGATGGTCGACCCGCAGATGCGGGCGGCGTGGCTCCAGCTGGGTATCGAGGACCTGCACCGACTCGCCGAGGCGCGTGGCATCGATCCTGAGTCGATCCCGACGAGCAATCCGATCGAGTACGCGATGGCGCTCGTCCAGCTGAACCTCCTGGGCGCCACCGGTGCCGGAGGTGAGGACGCCCCCTTCTACCTGGACAGCGGGTCTGAGGGATACGACAACGAGTTCATCAACTGGCTTCGAGAGCAGGAACAGAGCCATAGCTACGGGGACGGCTCGCACTGGTCGATCGAGGAGTTCACCGCGACCGCCTGGGGCAGCTGGGACCTGAGTCTCAGCGCTGGTGGATCCGACATCGACCAGGCAAACGACAGTTTCGGCGATGTCTTCGGCAACGAGGACGTGGACTATGTCGTGGTCACCTTCGTCGGACTGAACGGCGATGACTCGGAGTTCGTGCAGACCGACGACGGGCTCCCGGGCGACGCGACGACGCGGGCGGTCGGCGAGACGCTGCTCTGTACGACGACCGGCGGGCTGGGTCCCGTCTGCGACCTCACTTTCCTCTCCGCGGAAGCGCTGCTCGGTGAGGAGCAGGAGTCGTACAGCGTTTACCAGGGCACCGTCGTGGTGTCGGCGTACGAGGACGGCGGCACCATGATCGGTGCTCCGACGGTCTTCACGGCGCCCATCGCCGTCAACAGAGATCCCGCTGCGACCGACCAGAACGCACAGGTCGAGCTGGAGGAAGGGGAACCCCCGAGCTATCTCCCGGGGTACCTCGACACGCTCGTCATCGAACGGGCCCGGGACGGCAACGACTTCTGACTCCGCGCTCGACTAGGCGATCTGGTGGTAGACGATCCAGCCGAGGGTGAAGATGAGCGCCAGCAGCGCGACCGTCACTGCCACGGTGAGGATGAACGCGTTGCGTCCAGCATCCTCGGAGGGCACCCCGGCGGGGTCGATCCCGTCTGGAGGGTCGCTGTTCGAGCCCTGGTAGGGCGATCTGTCGGGGGACGGCTCGCTCATGCCTCGCCCACCTGGGCGACCTCGCGGGCGGCGTCGGGCCCGTCGCCCAGCAGGACCGCGAACCCGTCCTCGTCGAGGATCGGCACCTCAAGCGAGACGGCTTTGTCGTACTTGGATCCTGGCGCCTCGCCGAGGACGACGAACGCGGTGCTCTTGGACACCGAGCCGCTGGCCTTGCCACCGCGCGCGACGATGTCCTCCTTCGCCTGGTCACGCGACCACCCGTCAAGCGAACCTGTCACGACGATCGACATCCCTTCCAGGGTGCGTGGGATCGACGCGTCACGCTCGTCGACCATGCGTACGCCGGCCCGGCGCCAGGTGTCCACCACGTCTCGGTGCCAGTCGACCCCGAACCACTCGACGACCGACTCGGCGATCGTCCTGCCCACACCATCGACGGCCGCCAGCTCCTCGACCGTGGCCCGCTCGATCACCTCCATCGACCCGAACGACTCAGCGAGTGCACGTGCCGCCGTCGGCCCGACATGTCGGATGGACAGCGCGACCAGGACCCGCCACAGCGGCTGCTCCTTGGCCTTGTCGAGGTTGTCGAGGAGCCGCCGGCCGTTGGCCGACAACGCGCCGTCCTGCTTGGTGAACAGCGGAACCGTGAGCAGCGTCGCCTCGTCGAGGCCGAACAGGTCGCCCTCGTCATGGATCGCATCGGCGTCGAGCAGGGCAACGGCAGCCTCGTAGCCCAACACCTCGATGTCGAATGCCCCGCGCCCGGCCACGTGGAAGACGCGCTCTCGCAGCTGAGCCGGGCACGACCGCGTGTTGGGGCAGCGGATGTCGGCATCACCCTCCTTGGTGGGTGCGAGCAACGTGTCGCAGTCGGGGCACCGGGTCGGCATCTGGAACTCCCGCTCGTCACCGGTGCGCAGGTCGACCACCGGGCCGACGATCTCGGGGATCACGTCGCCCGCCTTGCGCAGCACGACGGTGTCGCCGATGAGCACAGCCTTGCGCTCGACCTCCGACGCGTTGTGCAACGTGGCGAACTCGACGGTCGAGCCCGCGACCCGCACCGGCTCCATCCGCCCGTACGGCGTCACCCGGCCGGTGCGACCGACGTTGACCGTGATGTCGAGGAGCTTCGTCGTCACCTCCTCGGGCGGGTACTTGAACGCGATGGCCCACCGTGGAGCGCGAGACGTGGACCCGAGCCGGCGCTGCAACGCGACCTGGTCGACCTTGACGACGACTCCGTCGATCTCGTGCTCGACGTCGTGGCGGTGGTCGCCGTAGTGTTCGGCGAACTCCAGCACGCCCGCCATGTCCTTGACGACCCTCGCTCGGTCGCTCGTGGGGAGCCCCCATGCCTTGAGCGCGGCATACGACTCCGACTGCCGACCGGGCTCGAAGCCCTCACGCCTGCCGAGCCCGTGGCAGACCATCCGCAGCGGCCGGGTCGCCGTGACCTTGGGCTGCTTCTGCCGCAGGGAGCCGGCGGCGGAGTTGCGTGGGTTCGAGTACGGCGCCTTGCCCGCCGCTACGAGGGACGCGTTGAGCTGGGCGAAGGCCTCGACGGGGAAGTACACCTCACCGCGGACCTCGACCAGCGCCGGGACGGGGTAGTCGTCGGTGCCGGTAAGCCGCCCGGGGATGCCCTCGATCGTCCGGACGTTCGGCGTGACGTCCTCCCCGATCCGGCCGTCGCCCCGGGTGGCGCCGCACACCAGTCGTCCACGCTCGTAGGTCAGGTTGACCGCCACCCCGTCGACCTTGAGCTCCAGCAGGAACTCGGCATCGGTTGCGCCCTCTCGCTCGAGCCGGGTTGCCCAGGCCCCGAGGTCGTCGGCGGAGAAGGCGTTGTCGAGGCTCATCATCCGCTCGGCGTGCTCGACGGGCGTGAAGAGGGTGGAGACGTCACCGCCCACCTTCTGGGTCGGGGAGTCGGGTGTGCGCAGCTCGGGGTAGTCGTCCTCGAGCTCGTGCAACTGCCGGATCAGATCGTCGTACTCGCCGTCGCTGATCGTCGGGGCGTCAAGCGTGTGGTAGCGCAGCCGATGCCCCTCGACCACGTCGGCCAGCTCGGCGTGCCGCGCCTTCGCATCCTTGGGAGCGGCCTGCACCGCGATCTCACTCGATGTCTGGGACTCGGTCATGACGTCATCCTGCCCTGCTCCGCCGACATGTTCCGGGCCACCTGCGCGGCCAGCTCGAGCGCCGTACGTGCCCACCGCGGTGACGCTGCGGCGAGCCCACAGGCAGGCGTCACCGTCGTCGCAGGCAGCTGCTCGACGGCACTGTGGCCCAGGTCGGACCACCACGAGAGCAGCCGTCGGGTCAGCTCAGCACCGCTCGGCGGCCGGTCGGGCTCGAGGGACGGTACGACGCCCGGCCACAGCTCGCGACCCGCGTCGACCCAGCCGGCCATGACGTCGTACTCCGCGGACTGCACCGCCGCCAGGTGGAAGGACACGGCACGGAGCTCGGTCTCTCGCAACACCGCCCAGGGGATGCTCGGAGCGCAACAGTGGAGCACCGGCACCGCGGCCGCCGCGGTGACCGCGTCGATGACCCAGCCGAGCGCAGCTGCCGCCTCCGCAGCGCCGACAGACCGGTGACGACTGAAGCCGCTCGCTGTGGCGATCGACCCCGCCAGCACCGCAGGCAGCGCCGGCTCGTCGATCTGGACCATAACCTGGCTGCAATCGGTACGCCGTCTGACGTCGTCCACATGGGCCGTCACCGCCTGGGCGAGCGCCTGGCCGAGATCGCGCCGCGCCCCGTGATCGGCCAACAGCTTGTCGCCGCGGGGCCGTTCCACGGTCGCGGCCAGCGTCCACGGCCCCACCACCTGCACCTTGAACGCGCCGCGCTGCCTTGGTGTCAGCTCCTCGACGACGTCGAGGTCCTGCGCGAGGAGGGATCCGGCACGGCGATGGTCGAGACCGGAGGCATCCGTGAGGCGCCAGCCGGCAGGCTGGAGGTCGAACCCCAGCCCGGTGACCATGGCGAGCGTGCGACCGACCATCGACGCGGTCGCGCCGCGGGCAGGGAGCTCGGGGACGTAGGGCAGCTCGCCGACCTCACCGAGCACGATCTGGAGGCTCTCCGTGGAGTCCGCTCCGGGCATCGACCCGATTCCTGTCGCGCGATTCGTCACTCCCGGACCCTAGCCGGGATTCCCGGTGGCCTTCGCAGTCAACCTGTGAAGATCACGATCAGCACCACAGTGACGGCGACAGACAGCAGCAGCGAGCCGAGGCAGCCTAGCCGGTTGCTGAAGAAGAAGAACACGTTGACTCCCTGGTAGTTGCGCAGCGTGGCGGACACCACGAGGCACCAGTACCCGATATCGGGAGGATGCTCCACGGGCGCTAGCCCCTCGCAGACCTCAGCCCGTCCAACGCCTGCTCGACGACCCGCTCGACGTCCTGGGCCACATCGAGGGCGACCCCCGACTCGTCGGACGCCAACGGCTCCAGAGTCTCGAACTGCGACCGCAGCAACGCCCCCGGCATGAAGTGCTCGCGTGCCTCCATCCGCTCCTGCAGCAACGCTTCGTCGCCGTGCAGGAAGACGAAGAACGTGTCGGGATCGGCGCCCCGCAAGACGTCGCGGTAGACCTTGCGCAGCGCCGAGCAGGTGACAACCGTGGACACGCCCGCGGTACGCCGTTCTCGCGTCCAGTCCGCGAGCCTCTCCAGCCACGGCCAGCGATCCTCATCGGTCAGCGCCTGCCCGGAGGACATCTTCTCCACGTTGGAGCGGGGGTGGAAGTCGTCGCCCTCCGCCTCCTCGAGGTGCAGCTCTGCCGCGAGCGCTTTGGCGATAGTTGACTTGCCGACCCCGGCGACCCCCATCACGACAAGGTGGCGGGTCGTGTTCACGTCACACCACGGCCCACAGGGCAAGGCTGATCGCGAATGCCGAGAGGCCGAGGGTCGTCTCCATCACCGTCCACGTCTTCAGCGTCGTCTTCTCATCCATGCCGAAGAACCGGCTCACCAGCCAGAATCCGGAGTCGTTGACGTGTGAGAGCACGGTGGCGCCGGCAGCGATCGCCACGACCAGCAATGTGAGCTGGAAGCTACTCAGGTCCGCCGACTGCGCCGCGTTTGCAATCAGCCCGGACGCGGTGGTCAACGCAACCGTGGCCGACCCTTGCGCGACCCGGAGCAGAGTCGCGATCACAAACGCCTGCAGGATCAGCGAGATGCCGAGACCGGACAACGAGCTGCTCAGCGCCTGGCCGATTCCACTCAGCTCGAGGACGCCGCCGAACATGCCCCCGGCGCCCGTGATCAAGATGATCGAGCAGATCGGCCCCAGCGCCTTGTCGAGGATGGAGCTGACGTCGGCCATGGACCGGTCTCGCGTCCCGAGGACGACGATGGCGACGATGACGGTGATCAGCAGCGCCACCGTGGTCTCGCCGAGCAGCATCAGGAAGTCGACCCAACCCTGTCCTTCTTCCAATGTCCCTGCACTGATCAGGGTCGCCAAGACGGTGTTGAACGAGATCAGCACGAGGGGCAGCAGCAGGATGCCGAGGACCGTGCTGAACGCGGGCACCGCGCGCGTCTTCGTCGTCCGCCTGCTGCCGCTGCCATGCCGATCGTCTTGCTCGTCATCACTGTCGTGCCCGTCGTTCATCTCTCCGAACAGGGCGTCCGGCACCGACACGTCGACGCGGGCCCCGAGCACTCGGGACACCAGCAGCACGCCGACATACCATGACACGACGGCGACAGGGACTCCCACGAGCAGCGTGAGCCCGATGTCGGCCCCCAGCACCTCCGCCGCCGCCACCGGCCCCGGGTGCGGAGGCACGATCGCGTGCATCGCGGCGAACGCACCGGCCGCAGGCAGTGCATAGAAGAGCAGTGAGCCACCGAACCGGCGCGCAACCGTCAAGATGATCGGCAGGAAGACAACGAGGCCGGCGTCGAAGAAGATCGGGAAGCCGAACAGCAAGGCGGCGACGCCAAGGGCTAACGGGGCGCGCTTCTCACCGAACCTGTTGATGAGGGTGTCGGCCAGAACCTGCGCTCCGCCGGTGACCTCGAGCAGCCGACCGATCATCACCCCGAACCCGACGAGCAGGGCGACCGAGCCGATCGTGTCGGCGAAGCCGAACAGCAAGGCGTCAGGGACGTCGCCGACCGGGATGCCCGCGGCGAGCGCGGTCATCACGCTCACCAACACAAGTGCCACGAACGCGTGCAGATGCACCTTCATGATCAAGAAGAGCAGGACGGCGACGGCGGCCGCGGCGATCAGCAGCAAGACGGTGGTGCTGTAGGCGGGTTCGATTGCTTCCACGATGCCTTCTCTCGTCCGGTGTCCCGGCCGGAGCCCGGGCGCTGGTGCTGGCGCCCCAGGCTGCCGCATCGGACGGACCACCGACAAGGGGACGCGCCGCGACGCCGTCGTTGCCGGGGTGCGGGCGACCGCCCCGTTCGGGCGGCTCAGACCGGCGTACGCCGGCGGGTGGTGGCGATGGTGGCACTCCCGACGACGCGCGTGCCCGCGTAGATGACCGCCGCCTGGCCGGGAGCGACGCCACTGGCGGGGTCGATCAGCTCGATCCGCACCTCGTCACCGATCACCCGGGCGACAGCGCGGTGACCGTCGCCGTGGGCACGGAGCTGGACGGTGCAGTCCAGCTCCGTTGCCGGCGTCGTACCGCACCACCGGGGCCTGATCCCGACGAGCTCGTCGACCGCCAGGTCCTCGCGCGAGCCCACGGTCACGCGTCCGGAGACCGGCTCGATGTCAAGCACGTAACGGGGCTTGCCGTCGGACGCCGGCTTACCGATCCGCAGCCCTCGACGCTGCCCGATCGTGAAACCGAAGGTCCCCTCGTGCCTCCCGAGAACCTCTCCGGATGTATCGACGATCGCGCCAGAGCCTGCGCCGAGCCTGTCTCTCAACCACCCGGCGGTGTCGCCGTCTGCGATGAAGCAGATGTCGTGGCTGTCGGGCTTCTGCGCCACGAACAGGCCCCGTCCCGCTGCCTCCGCACGGACCACGTCCTTGGTGGAGTCCCCCAGCGGGAACATCGAGCGGGCCAGCTGGTCCTGGGTGAGGACGCCGAGGACGTAGGACTGGTCCTTGCCGTGGTCGACTGCGCGGTGCATCTCGACCATGCCGTCAGTGCCGGTCTCGAGCTGGGCGTAGTGGCCGGTGACGACGGCATCGAAACCAAGCGCGACCGCGCGGTCGAGAACTGCTGCGAACTTGATCTTCTCGTTGCACCGCACACACGGGTTAGGTGTCCGCCCCTCGGAGTACTCGCTCATGAAGTCCTCGACCACATCCTGATGGAAGCGTTCGCTCAGATCCCAGACGTAGAAGGGGATCCCGATCATGTCAGCAGCCCGGCGAGCGTCGTTGGAGTCCTCGATCGTGCAACATCCACGGGCGCCGCTTCGGTACGACTTCGGGTTGCGGGACAGTGCGAGATGGATGCCGGTCACGTCGTGACCTGCCTGATGAGCGCGAGCGGCAGCGACCGCGGAGTCGACCCCGCCCGACATGGCGGCGAGCACCTTCACGCGCGGTTGCCCTGTGCGCTCGTCGCGCCTGCTGCGCGCGCCCGCTGCACCGCCGGCCCGATCGCCGCGACAACGCGGACGACGTCGGCACGGGTCGTCGTGTGACCGAGCGAGAATCGCAACGAGCCGCGCGCCAACGACTCGCCCTTGCCCATGGCCAGCAGCACGTGCGAGGCCTGCGGGACTCCCGCGGAGCAGGCCGAGCCCGTCGAGCACTCGATGCCCTGGGCGTCGAGGAGCATGAGCAGCGAGTCGCCCTCGCACCCAGGGAACGACAGGTGCGCGTTGCCGGGTAGCCGGCCGGCTCCTGGCGCGCCGTTGAGCTGGGCATCGGGTATCACGTCCAGGATGCCGTCGACCAGCTCATCACGCAGTGCGGCGAGGGCCGGAGCGCGCTGCGGCTGACCCTTGACGGCGACCTCCGCAGCGCACGCGAACCCCACGATGGCAGGGGCATCAATGGTGCCCGAGCGGACGTCGCGCTCCTGCCCGCCTCCGTGCAGCAGAGCCACCAGCTCGACCTCCCGTCGCAGCAAGAGTGCGCCGACACCGAACGGTCCGCCGATCTTGTGGCCGGTGACGGTCAACGCGTCCACACCTGACGCTGCGAAGTCCAGCGGCACCTGCCCCATGGCCTGCACGGCATCGGTGTGGACCGGGATGCCGTGTCGAGCCGCCACGCTGACCACCTCGTCGACCGGCTGCAACGTACCAACCTCGTTGTTCGCCCACATCACCGTGATCAGCGCGACACTGTCGGGGTCGCGGTCGACCGCGGTTCGGAGCGCGTCGATGTCGAGGCGACCGTTGCTGTCGACCGGGAGGAGCTCGACCTCAGCTCCGCTGTCGCTGGCGAGCCAATCGAGCGGGTCGAGGACCGCATGGTGCTCGATCGCGGTGGAGAGGATGCGGGTACGCCGAGGATCGGCACTGCGGCGCGCCCAGTAGAAACCCTTGACAGCCAAGTTGTCGGACTCCGTGCCTCCGGAGGTGAAGACCACCTCGGACGGTCGCGCGTTCAGGACCGCCGCGACCGTCTCGCGCGACTCCTCGGTGACCCGCCGGGCAGCCCGACCGGACCCGTGCAAGGAGGAAGCATTCCCGAGGCGGCTCAGCTGCGCCACCATCGCGTCGACCACCTCGGGGTAGATCAAGGTGGTGGCGGCGTGGTCGAAGTAGGCGACCGGCGGTGGAGCTGACACGTTCATGGCGCCTACCAGGATAGGGCCGCCCAGGATTGGTCAGACCTGCGACCGCCACGGGTGGTCAGGTTCCTTGCGGGCGAGGAAGTCGGCCAGGTAGGCACGCGCGTCTTCGTCGAGCAGTGGCAATGCGGCCGCGAGATCTTGGTCGTCCTTCGGCCGGTGCAGCTTTGCTTTGAAGGACAAGGTGATCTCGGGGTTGAGGTAACGAATGCCGTCACGCTCCCAGGTGACCTCCTCCAGCGAGACTTCCAGGTCCGGGTCCCGCCGCGATACCCAGCGCCCGTCGCGGTGGCGGTTGACGACGCAGTCAGCGCGCCACGGAGCCAGGGCGTGCCGACGTATCCACACCTGGTCAGCCGTGTCAGGCATCTCCAGCTTGTCGTCAAACAATGGAGTCAGGCCTCCGCCGGCCGCCCAGACGTCGTAGCGCCCGGAGAGCGCCTTTACCAGAGCCGGAACGTCACGCCGCCACATCGACACGTCGATGTCCTCGTGCTGGCGCGGCACACCGGTGAACGCCTCGATCGACCAGCCGCCCGCGATCCACCACGTCAGGCCGGTGGGGTCGAACACGGGCTTGGCCTCCTCCGGCGTCCACGAGTCCCACGGCCCGTATCGCCGCTGGAAGGCGAGCTCATCGGGATCGAGATCTGCTGAGTACGACGCCCTTGACCCGTTGAGGGCCAGCACGTCGTGGGCGTCAGTCACCTGACGAGGCTAGTGGTGCGCCTCATCTCAGTCTGATCGGCCCGCCGAAGCCAGAAGAAGATTTCTGATTCTGTTGTGGACAAGGGGAATCGGGGCCGCGGACTGTCGGTGGGTGTCGGTAGGTTGGGTTCATGTTCGATACCGACCCTGCTGTTCTCGACGCCGATGCGACACTGTCGGATGTGGTGGCGGCGCGGGCGGTCGCGGAGCGGGCGGAGGTGCGGATCCTGTGTGACGCGGCCCGGTGGGCCGACCTGCACGGTGCTCTCGAGCACACCGACACGGGTGTGTCGTTGCCGGGGACGGAGCAGCTGGTGTCCCTCGGTGGTGCCGGGACACCGGGGGTGGCCGAGTTCGCCCCGGCCGAGTTGGGTGCCGTGCTGGGCATGTCGCCGGGTGCGGCGGCGGTGTTGGTGGGGGACGCGTTGGACCTGCGGCACCGACTCCCCCGGTTGTGGGCCCGGATCCAGGCCGGTGAGGTGCGGGCCTGGGTCGGCCGCAAGACGGCTCAGGCGACCCGGCAGCAGACCGTGGAGATGGCTGCGACGGTGGACCGTCGGGTCGCCCGCTGGGCGCACTCGGTGTCGTGGGGGCGGCTGGAGACCATGATCGACGCAGCCATCATCGAGGCAGACCCCGAGAGTGCCGCGGTCGCGGTGGAGGTGGCGGCCCGGTCCCATGGGGTGTGGGGTGGATGCGCGGCCGCCGGTGACCCTGTACCTCCACCTCAGCCAGGAGTCGTTCACCCGTGACGAGCACGGGGTGGCCAGGTTCGAGGGACAGGGTCCGGTCACCGTCGAGCAGGTGCGGCGGTGGCTCGGGCACTGCCAGGTCACGGTCAAGCCGGTGATCGACCTCGCCGACCAGGGCCCGGTCGACGGCTACGAGGTCCCCGACCGGCTCCGCGAGGCAGTCCAGCTGCGGAGCCCGCTCGACGTGTTCCCGTACGCCACCGGCCCCGGCCGCCGAAAAGACGCCGACCACACGATCGCCTACGTCGACCCCGACCACGGCGGACCACCGGGCCAGACCGCGCTGGACAACCTGGGCCCGATGGTGCGGCGCAACCACCGGATCAAGACCCACACCAGATGGCAGGTCAAACAGGTGTCCAACGGCGTCTTCGTCTGGCGGTCACCCCATGGCCGACTCTTCCTCGTCGACCACACCGGCACCCACCCCATCTTCGACATCGCCGCCTGACGCTGCCTGTCCGCTGCTGAGGCGACCGTCCGCGACGACCGAACCGCCGGCAGCCTCGGAGCCTCAGAATCGGTAGCCGAAGGAATCGACGTCGGTGGCGAGTCGGAACAGCTCCGCATCTCGGTTGCGCGCACTCTCTCTGCAACGCAGACTTGAGCGATCATGAAGCTCTGACTCAGCCACTGCTCGCGTCCGTGGCATC
Source organism: Propionibacteriales bacterium (assembly GCA_013821195.1). Classification (GTDB taxonomy): domain Bacteria; phylum Actinomycetota; class Actinomycetes; order Propionibacteriales; family Nocardioidaceae; genus JACDHG01. The sequence continues at coordinate 6,229 of JACDHG010000021.1, read as the reverse complement.
GCCCGGCGAGTAACTCCTCGATGGATCACCGTGATCCCGTCAGGTGCCGCTGATGTCTCAGCTCCAACCACTGCAGGCCGTCGACGTGGCGCACTCGTACGGTGACCGCCGCGTGCTCGCAGGTGTCGACCTGCTAGCCAACCCCGGCCAGCCAGTCGGCGTCGTCGGTGAGAACGGCGTCGGCAAGTCCACTCTGCTCAGGCTCGTCGCCGGCGTCGAGGAGGCCGACTCCGGCTCGGTGCGACACCCAGCCGACCTCGGGTATCTGGCCCAGGAGCTCGTGGCCCCGCCCGGTGCGACCGTCGGCGCGGTACTCGCCGGTGCGCTGGCGCCGCTGCATGACGCCGTACGCCGGCTCGAAGAGCTCGCCCACGGACTCGACGACCCCGCGGTCGCCGACGCGTACGCCGAGACGTTGGTATGGGCGCAGTCACACGATGCGTGGGACGCCGACCGGCGCGCGCTGCTCGCGACGCAGCGACTCGGCCTCGAGGGCGTCGACCCCACCAGGCCGGTCGCCCAGCTGTCCGGGGGTGAGCGGACGCGGCTGGCGTTGGCCGCGGTGATCACCCGGCGGCCGGAGTGTGTGGTCCTGGACGAGCCGACCAACCACCTGGACGACAGCGCGATCGCGTTCCTCGAGGACTTCCTCCTGGCACTTCCCGGCGTCGTCGTCGTGGCCAGCCACGACCGCGTCTTCCTCGACCGGGTGTGCGAGGTGATCGTCGACCTCGACGACACGCACTTCGGGATGGACGGTCATGGTGGCAACCGGTTCGGCGGCGGGTTCACCGCCTACCTCGACCGCAGGGAAGCGGCTCGGCAGCGCTGGGAGCATGCCTTCTCGCAGCAGCAAGACGAGCTCAACGACCTCCGTGTCGCGGTCAGGACGACGGCGCGTCAGGTGGCGCACAACCGGCCACCCAGGGACGGCGACAAGTCCATCCACCACTTCAAGGGCAGCAACGTGCAGGCCACGATCCGCCGCCGCGTCCGCGACGCGGAGCAGCGGATCGCGGTCATCGAGCGCGACCAGGTCCGGAAGCCGCCCCGGCGGCTGTCGTTTCGCCATGCGCTCACCGCGGAGGGTCGGAACAAGAGGGGCCAGGTCGTGTCCCTTCGTGACGTGGTGGTGCCCGGCCGGGTGTGTCTCGACCAGCTCGACCTCGCTGCCGGCGAGCACCTGCTCGTCACTGGCGCGAACGGGTCGGGAAAGTCCACCCTGCTCTTGCTGGTGTCAGGCAGACTCCAGCCGGCGTCTGGACTCGTGCAGGTCTCTGCGCGGCGGGTCGGGATGCTGGCCCAGGAGGTCGCCTTCTCCCGACCGGATCGCACCCCGCGCGAGGTCTACCTCGCGGCCACACCTGGCAGCCACATAGCCCTTGGTGACCTGGGTCTGCTCCATCCGCGGGATCTGGCGCGACCGGTCGGCGTGCTGAGCACCGGCCAGCAGCGACGGTTGGCGCTCGCGATCCTCGTCGCAGGACGGGCCGACCTGCTGCTGCTCGACGAGCCGACGAACCACATCTCGCTCACGCTGGCGACCGAGCTCGAGGACGCCCTCGGCCGGTCAGCGGGCTCGCTCATGGTGGCCAGCCATGACCGGTGGCTGCGGCGGCGCTGGGACGGCCCGACCCTTCACCTGGTGCCGGGGAGGCCGGCATGACCTTGCGGCTCTGCGAGACTCGCACCATGACCCGTGCTGACGTCATGCGATGGGTGGCCGGCTATGAGCAGGCCTGGCGCGACGGTGACCTCGAGGCGGTCGAGACACTCTTCACGGAGGAGGCGAGATACCGCCTCTCGCCGTACGACGAGTCCGAGAGCGGCCAGGACGCGATCAAGGCGCTCTGGCTCGACGACGAGGGCGAGGTGTTCACCATGGAGGCTGAACCGGTCGCGCTCGAGGGTCGTGACGCCGTGGTCCGTGTCAAGGTCGTGTACGGCGACCCGGTCCGTCAGGAGTACATCGACCTGTGGGTGATCCGCTTCGCTGAGGACGGACGCGCCGAGGACTTCGAGGAGTGGGCGTACTGGCCGGGCAGGTCGTACGCCGCCTCGACCGACTGATGAGTCAGCTCTTGCGGGCGTTGACCGCCTGGGTGGCCTTCGGCAGCACGGCGTGCAGGTCACCGACCACACCGAAGTCGACGAGCTCGAAGATCGGTGCCTCGTCATCCTTGTTGACGGCGACGATCGTCTTCGCCGTCTGCATGCCGGCACGATGCTGGATGGCCCCGGAGATGCCGACGGCCACGTACAGCTGCGGAGAGACGGTCTTGCCGGTCTGGCCCACCTGGTAGGCGTGCGGGTACCAGCCCGAGTCGACGGCCGCGCGTGACGCGCCCACCGCAGCGCCGAGAGCGTCGGCGAGCTCCTCGACCGGCTCGAAGTTGCCTGCCGTGCCACGCCCACCCGAGACCACGATCGCGGCTTCGGTCAGCTCCGGACGACCGGTGGCCGCACGCGGCCTGCGCTCCACGATCCTCGCAGTCTTGGCGGCGTCGCTGGTGGTGACGCTGAACGCCTCTTCCGCGGCACCTCCGTCGACCTCCTCCGGCGTGACCGAGTTCGGCTTCACTGTGATGATCGGCGTGCCATGGGTGACTCGGGCGTTCACGGTGTGGCTGCCCGCGAACACTGACTGCGTCGTGAGGGGACCGGCCTCACCTGCTTGGATATCGACCGCGTCGGTAATGAGACCCGAGCTGACCTTGATCGCGAGTCGGCCGGCGATCTCCTTACCCTCCGCGCTGGAGGGGATGAGGACCGCGGCCGGGCGTGTCTGCTCGACCAGCTGCGTCAGTGCCTCAGCCTTGGGGGCGACGAGGTAGTCGGTCAGCGCCACGTCGTCGAGGACGTAGATCTTCTCTGCGCCGTACCGTTTCAGTGCGTCGCGCGCCGCGCCGACCTGGGAGCCGACAAAGACGGCGGAGGGCTCGCCGAGGCGACGTGCGAGGGTCAACAGCTCGGCGGTGGTCTTGCGCACGGCGCCCTCGGCGTGGTCGACGAGGACCAGGATCTCAGTCACTGCTGCCATGTTCCCTTCTCAGATGAACTTCTGGCCGGCGAGGAACTCGACAAGCCTGTCGGCTCCGGTGCCGTCCTCGTCGGTGACGACCGTGCCTGCCGAGCGAGGCGGACGAGACTGCGCATCCTCGACCCGGGTCCATGCGGCGTCGAGACCGACATCGGCGGCGTCGATACCGAGGTCGGCGAGCGACACCGTCTCGACCGGCTTCTTCTTCGCCGCCATGATTCCCTTGAACGACGGGTAGCGAGGCTCGTTCGCCTGGTCGGTGACGCTGAGAAGCAAGGGTGCGGTCGCCTCGATCATCTCGGTGGCCGCGTCACCGTCACGCCGGATGCGCACCGTCGAGCCGTCGAGGGAAACCTCGGAGGCGAAGGTCACCTGCGGCAGCTCGAGCCGCTCAGCCAGCATCGCGGGCAAGACGCTCATCGAGCCGTCCGTCGACGCCATGCCGCACAACACCAGGTCCGCCTGCTGCTGCTCGATGACCTTGGCCAGCACCAGTGACGTGCCGACAGCATCAGAGCCGTGGATCGCCTCGTCGACCACATGAACTCCGCTGTCGGCGCCCATCTGCAGCGACTTGAGAATCGCCGCCCGGGCGATGTCGGGGCCCATGGTGACGACGACGATCTCGGACTCGTCGACGGCCTCGCGGATCTTGAGGGCCTCCTCGACGGCGTACTCGTCGAGCTCCGACAAGACGCCGTCGACCCCGGCTCGGTCCACCGTGTGGTCCGAGTTGAACCTCCGGTCAGCCGTGGCATCCGGCACGTACTTCACGCAGCAAACGATCTTCATGGCTGCCTAGCCCCTCCTCGGGACGCTCGAGCTCAGGTGTGCGGTGACCTTGTTCCTCTCGTCGAGGCCGCCTCGACGGTACTAGCAAGGAGCAAGCAGCGGTGAGCGGCGGCGCGTGGTCTCCCTCACACATGAGCTGGGAAGCTCATCATCACGCCGACTCGGCACACCCAGACAGCGGCCGCGCTGTCATCACGTGTCATTCTCCACGCAGCGGGTACGGTCCCCCTCATCGCGTGCATTGCCGGACGCGGACCTCGCCGGTGGGCGGCTCAGGCTGACCGCATCCCGGCCAAGCGACAGGAAGAGAATCATGTCAGACCCACGGACCCCCCCTCCGTCATCAGAGCCCGAGTCTGGACGGCCTCCCCCCACAGGACACCGAGCCGGGGAGCGGGACAGCAACAACGACGACATGACCCGCCCGATCCCGACCACCTCGGATCGTGACGGAGACGGCGTACCCGACCGCGACGAGGACCGCCACGGCGCGGACACCGACCGGGACGGAGACGGCGTACCCGACCGCGACGAACGCGCCACCGCGACCACTCCGCTCCTCTCTCAACACCGAGAGGCGGAGGAGCGGCGTCGGGAGGAGTTCGGCGGCTTCAACATCGGTGCCGACGTCTTCGGCTGGCTCGTCGCCGTCGCGCTGACGATCCTCATCGCCAGCATCGTCGGAGCCATCGCAGCCGCGGTCGGCGAGTCCCTCAACGTCAACCGCACCGACGCCGAACAGCAGGCTGGCACGTTCGGCCTCGCCACCGCCATCGCGCTGCTCGTCATCTTGATGGTCGCGTACTACGCCGGCGGGTATGTCGCAGGGCGGATGTCCCGGTACGACGGAGGTCGGCAAGGCATGGGCGTCTGGCTCATCGGACTCGTGGTCACCCTGGTCGCCGTCGGTGTCGGCTACATCACGAGTGAGGAGTACAACATCTTCGACCGGGTGGACCTCCCGACGATCCCGATCCCGAGCGACACGTTGTCCGGCGGCGGCCTCATCACGCTCGCGGCCGTGCTGATCGGAACGTTCTTGGCCGCTCTCGCCGGCGGCAAGATGGGTCAGCGCTACCACCGCAAGATCGACCGGGTGGGCCTCCAGGACGACCGTCACTGAGACAACTCCAAGAGGCCCCGGTTCAGGGACGGGTGGCGCGGTCCAGGATCAGCGACCCTTGAAGGCTGCCTGCCCTGGACCGTTCTCGATGAACGACGTCATGCCGATCGAGCGATCCTCGGTGGCGAAGAGCCCAGCGAACTGCTGGCGCTCGAGCTCCAGCCCGGTCGCGAGATCCACCTCCAGCCCGCGGTCGATCGATTCCTTCGCTCCCCGATAGGCGTACGCCGGCCCCTGGGAGAATCGCGACGCCCACGATGTGGCCGCCGAGTAGACCTCAGCGGCCGGGACCACCTTGTCCACAAGACCTATCCTGAGCGCCTCCTCAGCGGCCACGAACCGTCCGGTGAAGATCAGGTCCTTGGCCTTGCTGGGGCCGATGAGCCGCGACAGGCGTTGCGTTCCGCCAGCGCCGGGGATGATCCCCAGCAGGATCTCGGGCTGTCCGAGCTTCGCGTTGTCCGCGGCGATCCTGATGTCCGCACACAACGCGAGCTCGCACCCCCCGCCAAGCGCAAACCCGGTGACTGCAGCCACGACAGGCTTGGGAATGCGTGCGACCGTGGTGAAGGACGACTGCAGTGCGCCGGAACGGTTCACCATGTCCTGGTAGGACATGTCAGCCATCTCCTTGATGTCGGCGCCGGCGGCGAAGACCTTCTCGCCGCCGTAGACAACCACGGCGCGGACGTCGTCTCGGGTGGTCGCCTCTGCTGCGGCAGCGCGGATCTCCTCCTGCACCTGGACATTGAGCGCATTCATCGGTGGTCGGTCGAGCCTGATCGTCCCAACCCCGTCCGCCACCTCGAGCCGTACGAACTCGCCCACCATCGCTCCTCGGTCGTCACGCTCGCCGACGATTCAGCGCGTGCAGGTCCCGACGCTTGTCGGCGCGGATTGTCGAGACTAGTCCAGGCAACGCGCGAGCCACACGCCCGTGTCTCGGCCGGTCCGCCGCTTGGAGATCCGGCACGATGACTCGGTGACCGACAACAGATCCGGAGGTCCGCTGATCTGGCCCTGCCACTCTCGGCACCTCGGTGCGACGTACGACGGTGCGGGAGCCAACTTCGCCGTCTGGGCGCCAGGCGCCGATGTCGTCTACCTGTGCCTCTTCGACGAGCACGACCACGAGGCTCGGGTGGCTCTACCTGGGCGCACCCTCGGTGGCTGGCACGGTTACGTCCCCGGTGTACAGCCAGGTCAGCCGTACGGCTTCCGGCTCGAGGGAGGCTGGGAACCTCACACCGGTCGTCTCTTCAACGTCGACAAGC
>JACDHG010000249.1 GCA_013821195.1 Propionibacteriales bacterium | reverse complement strand
GGCCGCGACCGCGCGGGAGATCCCGACGCCGTAGGAGCCCATCGTGACGGTCACAAGCTTGCCGAGCTCGTCGAGCACCTTGAGGTCGAGCGCCTCGGCGAACCGGCGGCCGAGCTGGAAGATGTGCCCCATCTCGATGCCGCGGGCCGTCTCGAGCGCGTTGCCACATTTGGGGCACGGATCACCCTCGCGTACGTCGGCCGCCTCGATGACCCCGTCGCCGTCGAAGTCCCGGCCGGCCACCAGATCGATGACGTGGCTGCCGTGATCGTCGGCCCCGGTCACCCACCGCGTGCCTGGCACGATGCGCGGGTCGAGCAGGTAACGGATCCCGCTGACGTTCGCCTTACCCAGCACACCTGGGCCGATGTAGCCCTTGACGAGGGCTGGGTTCTCCGCGAACGCGGCCTCGTCGAACGCCTCCAACTCCGTGGGCTCGACCTGGGCGCCTAGGCGCTTCAGATCCACCTCGCGGTCGCCCGGCAGACCGATCGCGAGCGTCTCCCGGTTGCCGTCCGGGTGCGCGAGGGTCACGAGGACGTTCTTCAGCGTGTCCCCGGCACCCCAGGGTCGGTCGTCGCGGGGGAACTTCTCGTTGAGATGGTCGACGAGCGTCTCGATCGTCGGGGTCTCCGGCGTCTGCTCGGCATGTGCGGCAGGCACGTCGTCGTACGGCACCGGGGCCGGCACGGGCACCCGCACAGCCTCGACGTTGGCTGCGTAGTCGCATTGCGTGCAGCGGACGTAGGTGTCCTCGCCGTTGTCGGCGGTGGCGAGGAACTCCTCGCTGGCCGACCCTCCCATCGCACCTGACATCGCGGCGACGATGACGTAGTCGAAGCCCAGCCGGTCGAAGATCTTGATGTAGGCGTCGCGGTGCAATCGGTAGGAGTGCAGGAACGCCTCGTCGGAGATGTCGAACGAGTACGAGTCCTTCATCACGAACTCGCGGCCACGCAGGATCCCGGCACGGGGCCGCGGCTCGTCGCGGTACTTCGTCTGGATCTGGTAGAGGGCCAGCGGCAGGTCCTTGTACGACGAGTAGAGGTCCTTGACCAGCAGCGTGAACATCTCCTCGTGCGTCGGACCGAGCAGGTAGTCAGCGCCCTTGCGGTCCTTGAGCCGGAAGATGTTGGGTCCGTACTCGGTCCACCTGTTGCTCGCCTCGTAGGGCTCGCGCGGCAGCAGCGCCGGGAAGTGCACCTCCTGGGCGCCGAACGCGTCCATCTCCTCGCGGACGATGCGCTCGACGTTGCGCAGCACCCGATAGCCGAGGGGCAGCCACGAGTAGATCCCGGGAGCCGCGCGCCGGATGTAGCCGGCGCGCACGAGCAGGCGGTGGCTCGGCAGCTCGGCGTCGACAGGGTCCTCCCGCAAGGTGCGCAAGAACAACGACGACATCCGCAACGCCACGACGACTCCTCAGACTGGTGAACCCCGAGGATATCGCCCAGCTGTGTGTGGATCACCTCCGTTTCGGTCTCGGGCTCGCGCCACAGTCGGGTCTCCGTGCTCCACGCCGGCCGAGAGGGGCCCTGGGGTCAGCGGTTTGGCGCGGCAGGTGGCTCTTGCGCCACAAACGACCCGCGGTTCGCGCCAGACGGAAGCCTGTGGACAACGGGCGCGCCCGGTCGATCGAGTGCGCGACCCTCTGAGAATGCCGAGATCCCGCTTCAGCCGCGAGCTGTCTGGCTGCCGTTGGCCACGGCCAGCGGGTGAGCTCGTGGGGGACGGCATCTCGAAGGACGTCCTCGGTGGCCCGAGGTGGCGCAGGACGAGCCACGGCTTCTATGTGCCTTCGTCTTCCGATGACCGGGCCGGCTTACCCAGCCAGCGCATCCTTGACGCGACTCCGCTCGTCCCGCCAACGGGGGCGATGACGGGATGGGCGGCCGCCTTCATCGACGGTGTGGACCAGCTGGACGGATTGGACGCGCACACGATGCGTCCGCTTCCAGTACCCATCACCTTGGGGCGAGACGTGGGGCGTCGACGTACGGACATCGCGACATACACCCGCGAGCGCCTGGCGGACCACGATGTAGACGTGCGGGTTCGGGATCCGGGTGGCAAGCCGAGACCGCGCCACGTTCGATGGCGCCCGTTGCGCCGGGGATCTCGCCGAGGCTGTTGTCTTCGTGGACGCCTGTGCTCACGCCGGGAAGGTGAGGCTGCGGAGCTGGCGCAGGTACGTCGACGACCATCCAGGCTGGACGGGCATCGCCCAGGCCCGCACAGCCGCTGGCCTCGCCGAGGCCGCAACGCGGAGCGGCTGGGAGTCGCGGCTGCGAGTCTTCTACGTCGTCGACGCCGGACTTCCCCGACCTCGAGTCAACATCCCGGTCTTCGACGCTGGAGGCAGACTGCTCGGCATCGCCGACCTGCTCGACGAAGATGCCGGCCTTGTCGCCGAGTTCGACGGTCAGCACCACCGGCGGCGTTCGCAGCACCGCGAGGACAACGTGCGGGAGGAGGCATTCGAGTCCGCCGGACTCACCGTCGTACGAGTCGACAGTCTCGACCTCCAGGGCTTTCGACAGGAGCTGGCACGACGTCTCCGTGACGGACACCGGCGGGGCGGCATGAGGGACCGGTCGCGTGACCGCTGGACGACGCAGGAGCCGGAGTGGTGGATCGAGCATGCGGGGCCTGCCGACGCTCTCACCGAAGAGGAGCTGGCTGAAATCTTCGGGTGATGCCCGGGTGATATGGCGCAGCAGGCGCCTCATCTGACACCAGCGACCCGCGGTTCGCGCCAGACCTGCCCGGCGGACGGAGGGCTACGGTGGGGACGCGTCTACGGAGACCTCAACACCTGCATCTGGATCTACGACGGAGCACGTCGGCATGATCTCCGGATGACGATTTCGGTGATTCGAACCATTTGCGGCGCCGCAGCGCTTTCGCTACGTGCGACACCCAACCAGCCAGCCCTCGCGCGGCGCGACCACCCAGTCGGGCGCGCGTGACCGCTCACCCACCGCATCCGAGAGCGATTCCACGACCTACCTTCGTGCCCTCGTCGGCGCCGCCCTGGTGACGACGTCCCTGCTGGGTCTGCACGGCACCGCGAGTGCGCGACCCCAGCAGCAGAGTGCTGCCGCTCCCACCGCCGTCGCCGCAGAGCGCCCCCAACATCGTGCTCATCACCACCGACGACCAGACCGTGACCGACCTCGCCAAGATGCCGATCACCCGTCGGCTGCTCAAGGAGCAGGGCGTGACGTTCTCGGGCATCTCCCCCCACCCGCTGTGCTGTCCTGCTCGTGCCGAGATCCTGACCGGCCAGTTCGCCCAGAACAACGGCGTGCTCGGCAACGTCGGCAGCCAAGGCGGCTACCAGGCGCTCGACACCAGCTCGACGGTCGCGACCTGGTTGCGTGATGCCGGCTACCAGACCGCCTTCATGGGCAAGTTCTTGAACGGCTACCAAGGCGCCTCGATCAACGACCCGGCCCCTGGCTGGGACGAGTGGCACCCGGGTGTCGGG
>JACDHG010000095.1 GCA_013821195.1 Propionibacteriales bacterium | reverse complement strand
ATCATCTCCTGGATCAGCACGGTCTTGCCGACACCCGCCCCGCCGAACAGACCGATCTTGCCGCCCTGCACGTACGGCGTCAGGAGGTCGATGACCTTGATGCCGGTGTGGAACATCTCGGTCTTCGACTCGAGGGCGTCGAAGGCAGGGGCCGAGCGGTGGATCGGCCAGCGCTCGGTGATCTCGAGCTTCTCGCCCTCCTCGAGGTTGAGGCAGTCGCCGATGACGTTGAACACATGGCCCTTGGTCACGTCGCCGACCGGGACGCTGATGGGCTCGCCGGTGTCGGTGACCGGGGCCCCGCGGACCAGCCCGTCGGTGGACTGCATGGACAGCGCACGAACCATGCCGTTACCGATGTGCAGGGCCACCTCGAGCGTCAGTGTGCTCCTCTCGTCCCCGAGCTCGAGGTCGACGTGCAGCGCGTTGTACATGTCGGGCATCTCGGCGACGGCGAACTCCACGTCCACGACCGGTCCGGTGACCCGGGCGATTCGTCCGACGGCGCCGCCGGACTCCTTGGTGTTGGTGTCATCCATCGTGGCAGTCATGTCTCACTCACTCCCGGCGTTGGCATCGGCGAGCGCGTTGACGCCACCGACGATCTCGCTGATCTCTTGGGTGATTCCGGCCTGGCGCGCCTGGTTGGCGGTCTGGGTGTAGGACTTGATCAACTCTTCGGCGTTGTCTGTGGCTGACTTCATCGCCCGCTGTCGCGCCGCCAGCTCAGAAGCCGACGCCTGCAGCAGACAGAAGAAGATCCGGCTCTGGACGTAGCGCGGCAGCAGCGCGTCGAGCACGTCTGGCGCCGAGGGCTCGAACTCGTAGAGCGGTAGTACGTCGGCCGCCTCGGGTCGTTCGTCGCCCTCCACCACCTCGAGTGGCAACAGCCGCACGGCAGTCGGCTCCTGCACCAGCATCGACTTGAAGCGTGCGTAGACCACGTGCACCTCGTCGACAGCCGTGTCGGCCTCCTCCGCCTCGGCCGTGAAGGCCGCGATGAGGGTGTCGGCGATCTCGCGGGCGTCGTCGTACGTCGGCATGTCGGAGAAGCCGGTCCAGCTCTGCACGACGGGGCGCTGCCGGAAGCCGAAGTACGCAACCCCTTTGCGGCCGCTGACATAGAGATCTGCCTTCTTGCCCTCGCCACGCAGCTTCTCTACGAGACGCTCGGTCTCCCTGAGCACGCTCGAGGAGTACGCCCCCGCCAGCCCACGGTCACTCGTCAGCGCGAGCACGGCCGCCCGCTTCGGGTCCGCCGGCTCGGTGGTGAGCGGGTGATCGACGTTGGAGAAGGTCGCCACGGCAGAGACGGCGCGCGTCAGCTCACGCGCGTACGGCGCCGCCTGCTGGGCCCGCAGCTTGGCCTTGACGATGCGAGACGCGGCGATCAGCTCCATGGCACGGGTGATCTTCTTGGTGGCCTGGACCGATTTGATCCGGCCGCGCAGCTCGCGTAGCGATGCGGCCATGGTCAGCCTCGCTTCTGCTTGACGATCTGCTCCTGCTCGACGTCCTCGTCCTCGAGAGCCTCGAAGTCCTCGCGGCCAGCCTTGATCGACTTGCCTTCGCTGGTCTCGAACTGGTCGAGGAACGAGTCGTATGCCTCCTGCAGGGAGGACGCGGTGTCGTCTCCGAAGTCCTTCGACTCCCGGATCGAGTCGAGCACCCCGGACTTCTCCCGGCGTAGGAAGTCGAGGAACTCGCGCTCAAAGCGGAGCACGTCCTCGATCGGGACCTGGTCGATCTTGCCCGTCGTGCCGGCCCAGATCGAGACGACCTGCTCCTCGGTGGGGTAGGGCGAGTACTGCGGCTGCTTGAGCAGCTCCATCAGGCGGCTGCCCCGGTCGAGCTGCTTGCGCGACGCCGCGTCGAGGTCGGACGCGAACATGGCGAAGGCCTCCATCGCGCGGTACTGCGCCAGGTCGACCTTGATCGAGCCAGTGACCTTCTTCATCGACTTCAGCATCGCGTCACCACCGACTCGTGACACCGAGACGCCGACGTCGATGGCGGGGCGCTGGTTGGCGTTGAACAGGTCGGACTGGAGGAAGATCTGACCGTCGGTGATGGAGATGACGTTCGTCGGGATGTAGGCCGAGATGTCGTTCGCCTTTGTCTCGATGATCGGCAGACCCGTCATCGATCCGGCGCCCATGTCATCTGACAGCTTGGCGCAGCGCTCGAGCAGGCGGCTGTGGAGGTAGAAGACGTCACCCGGATAGGCCTCACGACCCGGCGGGCGGCGCAGCAGCAGCGACACCGCGCGGTAGGCCTCTGCCTGCTTGGTCAGGTCGTCGAAGACGATCAGGACGTGCTTGCCGGCATACATCCAGTGCTGACCGATAGCAGATGCGGTGTACGGCGCGAGGTACTTGAAGCCGGCGGCGTCAGAGGCAGGAGCCGCGACGACCGTCGTGTACTCCAGCGCGCCGGCCTCCTCGAGGGCGCCACGCACGGCCGCGATCGTCGATCCCTTCTGACCGATCGCGACGTAGATGCAGCGCACCTGCTGCTCCGGGTCACCGGACTCCCAGAACTGCTTCTGGTTGATGATCGTGTCGATCGCCACCGCGGTCTTGCCGGTCTGGCGGTCACCGATAATGAGCTGGCGCTGGCCACGGCCGATCGGTGTCAAGGCGTCGATGGCCTTGATACCGGTCTGCATTGGCTCGTGCACCTTCTTGCGTTGCACCACTGACGGCGCCTGCAGCTCGAGGGCACGGCGCCCTTCGGACTCGATCTCGCCGAGACCGTCGATCGGGTTGCCGAGCGGGTTGACCACCCGGCCGAGGTAGCCCTCACCGACGGGCACGGACAACACCTCACCGGTGCGCCGGACCGGCTGGCCTTCCTCGATGCCGGAGAAGTCACCCAGCACCACGACACCGATCTCGCGGGTGTCGAGGGTCAAGGCGATCCCGAGGGTGCCGTCCTCGAACTCGAGCAGCTCGTTCGCCATCGCCGAGGGAAGCCCCTGGACCCGGGCGATTCCGTCACCTGCCTCGCCTACGATGCCTATCTCCTCGCGGCTCGCTGTCTCCGGCTCATAGTCGGAGACGAATCGCTGCAGCGCGTCCCGGATCTCGTCGGGACGGATCGTGAGCTCCGCCATTGTGTTCGTACCTGCTCTCTTGGGAGTCGGAAGTCTGTCCTGCGCTAGGGGTGGGGTCAGCCGGTCATCCGACGTCGGGCGTCGTCGATTCGGCCCGCGACGGTTCCGTCGATCACCTCGTCACCGATCTCGACCTTGATGCCTCCGAGGATCTGGGGGTCGACGACGACGTTGAGATAGACGTCGTGGCCGTACTGGTGGGCGAGCGCGGCGGCTAGTCTGCTGTGCTCGTCGTCCGTCAGGTCCACCGCCGACCGGATCAGCGCGACCACACGAGACTGGCGCTCGGCGGCAACCTCTTGGTAGCCCTCGAGAGCTGCCTCGAAGGACTGGTGCGGCGAGGCAACGGCCTGGACCGCAAGCCGGACGGTCGCCGCCGAGGACCGATCTTTCAGCAGCTCGCCCACCAGTCCCTGGCGGTGGTCCAGCGGGACCTGGCTGTTGGTGATCGCATCTCGAAGGTCTGGATTGGCACTCACCACACGCCCGAAGCGGAACAGGTCGTCCTCGAGCGCGGCGAGACTTCCCGTCTTGTCGGCTGCGATGACGTACGCCAAGACTCCGAGGTGCTCGACGGTGGCGACGAAGTCCGACGCGGAGGCCCAGCGGGAACCGGCCGCGGCGGTCAGTGCACTGACCGCGTCGACACTGACCTTGCCGGCGAAGACGGCCTCGGCCAGCCCGGTCCTGGCTTCGACGTCCGACGACGGGTCGGTGAGCGCACGTCGCAGCGCGGGCTCGTCTCGCAACACCTCGAAGATGGCGAGCAGCTCCGCCCCGATCGCCTCGGCGTCCCCCGCCTCCGCCAGCTCTTCGAGCCGCTCGAGCGCAACGCCGAGGCCCTCCGCTGAAGCCCCTCGCATCACGATCCCTGCCTGGACGGCTGGCTCTCGAGCTCAGCGATGAAGCGCTCGACCGTACGGCGCTGCCGCGCCTCGTCCTCCAACGACTCGCCGACGATACGTCCGGCCAGACTGGTGGCGAGGGTGCCGACCTCGGTCTTCAGCTGAGCAAGCACCAGCTGCTTCTGGGCCTCGATCTGCGCGTTCGCCTGGGAGGTGATGCGGGCCGACTCCTCCTGGGCCTGCTCACGCATCTCGACGATGATCTGTGCGCCCTGCTCGCGTGCGTCCTCGCGGATGCGCGCCGCCTCGTGGCGTGCCTCCGAGAGCCGCTTGTTGAGCTCGTCGAGAGCCGCGTCGGCCTCGGCCTGCTTGGCCTCGGCCTTCGCGAGCCCGCCCTCGATCGCCTCGGTGCGGGCGGCGAAGGTCTGCTCGAAGCTCGGCATCACGTACTTCTTGATCAGCCAGACGAGGATCAAGAAGACCACGACCGCCAAGATGATCTCCGCGGTATGCGGCACGAGCGGGTTGATCTCCTCGCCCTCTGCTGCCAGGAAGCGACTCATCAGCGACTGGTTCCTCTCACTTGCTTGGTGGCCTCGTCAGGTCAGTTCAGGACGAAGGCGAGACCGATACCGATGATCGCAAGAGCCTCGGCGAGCGCGAACCCGAGGAACGCGATGGTCTGGAGCGTGCCACGTGCCTCCGGCTGACGAGCCACCCCGTTGATGTAGGCGGCGAAGATGAGACCGATACCGATTCCTGGGCCGATGGCGGCCAGGCCGTAACCGATCATGTTCAAGGAGCCATTCACTGTGCCGTCCACGGCTACTTTCCTTTCAGTAGGTTGCTGGGTGCTAGGGGATTGCTGGTACGTCAGTGATCCTCAGCGAGGGCACCTTGGATGTAGATGGCGGTGAGCAGGGTGAACACGTAGGCCTGGATGAGCTGGACCAGCAGCTCCAGGAAGCTGATGGCCACTGCGAGGATGAGCGTCAGCACACCAACCGAGTTGTACAGCACCTTGTCGGAGTTGAGCAGGAGGTACTCGCCCCCCAGGGTGAAGAGGATGAGCAACAGGTGCCCGGCGAACATGTTCGCGAACAGCCGCAGGGCCAAGGTGACAGGTCGCACCAGCACGGTGGAGAAGAACTCGAGCGGGATGATCAAGACCAGGATCGGGCCGGTGATGCCCGCCGGCATGGTCACGTGGCGGAGATAACCTAGGAGACCGTGCTTCCAGATCCCGATTCCGTTGTAGAGCAGCCACACCAGCACAGCGAGACCGTAGGCGAAGCTCGAGCGCGAGAAGGTGGGGAACTGGATGAGCGGAATGATCCCGAAGAGGTTGTTCAACAAGATGAAGAAGAATGTCGCCACGAGCCAGGGGACGAACTTCAAGAAGTGCTGCGAGCCGATCACGTCGCGGGCGACGCTGTTGCGGATGAAGCCATAGCCCTGCTCGCCGACGTACTGCGCCTTGGACGGCACGAGTGCGGTCCGGCGCGAGGTGACGAAGAAGAATCCGAAGACCGCGACGGCCGACACCACCAGCAGCAGTGCCGGCTTGGCGAAGAGGACGGAGTCGCCGAAGACCGGCGGCAGGTTGAAGTCCCCGGGCCCTGGGGGCGTGAAGCCCTCGGCTCCCGGGACCTGACCTGTGGTGGTCACACGGTCTCCTCTCGTGTCTGCCGCGGTTGACACTCGGGTAGCCGCGGTTGCCGGGTGTCGTCGGTCACGCGTTCAGATGAAGCTTGAACACGAGGTAGATCGCAAGCGCGATCCCGAACAACAACCCTGCCGGAAGCAAGAACGAGGTCTCGAGCCACTGGTCGAGCAGCCAGCCCACTCCTGCGTAGAACCCTGCCCCGCCCACGAGATAGCCGAACGCAGCCCATGGATCGGCCGCCGGCACACGCTGTGGAGGTTCGCTCATTTCGCACCGGACGATAGCAGCCAACGCCCGTGTTTGGCATCTCGCTCATCAGCGTCCACCCTCGGTGTCGAAGAGTGGTGCTCGCTCCTTGGTGGCGGCGACCACACGCCCCGCCGACCACACAACGGCGCAGACCATGATCGTGACGCCGACCGCTGCGGAGGAGATCGCCTCGGTCCAGGCAAGGCTGTTCTGGAAGGCGGCGTAGACGGCCAGCAGTGCGACCACCTGCAGCCCGTACGTCAGCACGGCGATCATCAGCTGGAACGAGGGGTTGACCAAGCTCGCCAGCTGGAGCGTCAGCTGGCCGAGGCCGAGAAACGTCACCACGAGGAGCATCCCGCCCAGAGCGCCGTACAGACCTGCCCGGCCCCAGACGAGGGTGGCCGCGCCGATGCAGATGAGACCGGCTGCGCCGCTCGGCGCGAACGCCCATCGCACGACAGGTGCGCGTCGCTCGGGGGTGCTGCGTACGGTCGTCATGGCGGCGGCCGGTCCTCGATTTCTCGGGGTCAACGTCGTCGGGCGGCGGTTCGGGTTGCTTGTGAAAAATAGCACAAGCATCGGGAGGGCGCTGAGGCGGGGTGTTGTTCAACCCTCCTCTGTGTTGATGATGCCACTGTGACCGGGGACGCCGAACGTCAGCAGCAGTGCCGTCGCCGCCATCGTCGTCAGGCCGGCGGCCGACCACCATCCCGAGAACAGGCTCATCACCACCACACCGAAGGCGACGAGGCTCGCCCAGAGGTACATCACGAGCACGGCGCGACGCTGTGAGTGTCCGATCTCGAGCAGCCGGTGGTGCAGGTGCTTCTTGTCGGGTGCGAACGGCGACCTGCCCGCGCGGGTACGTCTGACGATCGCGAGGACCATGTCGGCGAACGGAACGATGAGCACCGCGAACGGCAGGATCAGCGGCAGGTAGGCCGGCAGCAGGCTCGCCGTCGCTCCGAACACGCCCTGCCCGATCCGCGACGTCGGGAACTGGCCGGTGAGACTGATCGCCGAGCAGGCGAGCATGAAGCCGATGAGCAGGGCACCGGAGTCACCCATGAACATCCGGGCGGGGAAGAAGTTGTGCGGAAGGAAGCCGAAGCAACAGCCGGCGAGGGCGGCGCTGAGGATCGCTGCCGTGGTCGCCGTCTCCTGCTCGTTGACGAAGACGAGCAGGACCGAGTAGGTGAAGAAGGCGATGGCCCCGATGCCCACGACCCCCGCCGCGAGGCCGTCGAGGCCATCGACGAAGTTCACCGCGTTGACGGTGGCGACGATGATCAGCACCGTGAGCAGCCCGGCTTGGGAGCCGTCCATGGCGAACGTCGACACCGACCCGTTCCCCGGCAACGGCAACCAGAGGATCTGGATGCCTTGGGCGACGACGACTCCGGCTGCCAGCGTCTCGCCGGCGAACTTCGTCGTCGCGTCGAGCTCGAAGATGTCGTCCATGACGCCGACGAGGCAGATGACGGCACCGCCGATGAGGATCGCCCGGGCGTCATGGAGGATCTGCTCACGACTCGCGGACTCGATCGCGAAGGGGATCTTGCTGGCGACGATGTATGCCGCCGTGAGCCCTCCCATCATTGCCACCCCGCCGAAGTACGGGATGGGGATCTCGTGGACATCTCTGTCCCGGACTCGGGCGTAGGCGCCGAACCGCATGGCGAGCTCGCGCGCGATCACCGCCAAGACGTAGGTGACGGCAAGGGCGACGAGCGCGATGAGAAGGTACTGCCGCATCAGTCCGGCTCGGCTGCCTGGATGGCCGAGGCGACCTCGCGGAGCTCGTCGAGGGGCACCATGCCTGCACGGACGAGCCTCAGCACGTCCCCGGTGGCGTCGATGATCGTCGAGGGCAGGGGTCCAGGCGTCGGACCCGCGTCGAGATAGACGTCGACTGCCTCACCCAGCTGTCCTTGTGCCTCCTCTACTGTCGTCGCGGGCGGCTGCCCCGTGAGATTGGCGCTGCTGACCGCGAGCGGACCGACGTCACCGAGCAGCGCGAGCGCATCGGCGTGATCGGGCACTCGGATCGCCACCGTCGACCTGCTGTCACCAAGATCCCAGCGAAGGCTCGCCTGCTGCCGGCAGATCAGCGTGAGCGCTCCCGGCCAGAAGCGGTCGGCGAGCGCCCTCACGTCGGCGGTGACGTTCGTCGCGAGCGCACGGAGCGTGTCAGCCGAGCCGATCAGGACAGGCGCCGGCTTGGAGCGGCTGCGGCCCTTCGCCCGGAGCAGGCGACGTACGCCGGCGGGGTCGAAGGCATCGGCCGCCAGCCCGTAGACCGTGTCGGTCGGCAGGACGACGAGACCGCTGCGGGCGAGCGCCAGCTTCGCCTCGGCGAAGCCCTCCGAACGCCGTACGGGATCGAGGCACGAGTAGACGTCGGTCACGGGCATATGGTGCCAGCCGTTCCTGAAGAGTGCGACAGCCCGCGCGGTGATCGGCGCGCCGTCACGTACCGCGGACGTCCGGAAAGGTCAATGTTGTCGCGCACCGTCGCCCACGAGCCGGCGGCAGCGAAGACGGCGGGTGCCGACTCGCCCTGGACGTCCGCGTGCTCACATGTCACGAGTCCGCCGTCGACGAGCAGCCGGGCGGCCACGCCCGACACGACGCGGATGGCTTCGAGGCCGTCGGTGCCTGACCACAGGGACAGGTCAGGGTCGAACGCCCGCGCCTCGGGCTCCACCGACTCCCAGGCAGTCAGCGGGATGTACGGGGGGTTGGCGGTGACGACGTGCACCTGTCCGGCAAGATCGTCGACAGCGTCGGCGATGTCTCCATGCCGGATGTCGACCAGATGTGGCGCGGCGTTGCGTCTTGCATAGGCGACCGCGTCGACGGACAGCTCGACGCCGGTGACGCGGCTGGCCGGCACCTCGCTGGCCATGGCCACCGCGACGGCTCCCGAGCCGGTGCACAGGTCGACAGCCACCGGGTGCCGGATGCCGGCGGCCACGAGACGTTGCAGCTCGTCCGCCGCGGCTCCCGCCATCACCTCGGTCTCCGGGCGGGGGACGAAGACGCCAGGACCGACGTCGAGCTCGAGGTAGCGGAACGCGGCCCTTCCGGTGATGTGCTGGAGCGGCTCGCGTCGCTCGCGTCGACGCACCAGATCGTCG
>JACDHG010000248.1 GCA_013821195.1 Propionibacteriales bacterium | reverse complement strand
ACGCGCTCGAGACGGCCCGCGGCATCGAGATGGGGCACATCTTCCAGCTCGGCCGCCGGTTCGCCGAGGCGCTCGACCTCAAGGTGCTCGACGAGCTCGGCAAGCTTGTGACCGTCACGATGGGCTAGTACGGCGTCGGGATCTCCCGCGCGGTCGCGGCCATCATCGAGAACTCGCACGACGAGCTCGGCATCATCTGGCCCAGGGAGGTCTCCCCGGCCGACGTCCACCTCGTCGCCACCGGCAAGGATGTGGAGGTCCTCGCAACGGCCGAGCGGTTGACCGAGCAGCTCGAGGCGGCGGGCATCACTGTGCTGCTCGACGACCGTCTCAAGGAGTCGCCGGGAGTCAAGTTCAAGGACGCTGAGCTCATCGGCGTCCCTACCATCGTGGTGGTCGGTCGAGGGCTGGTCGATGGCGTCGTGGAGGTCAAGGACCGAGCGACCGGTGACAGGGAGGACGTCGCCGTCGACGACGCCACAGCACACATCACAGGGATCGTCCGTGGCGGTTGAGGCGGTCATCTTCGACTGGGGAGGCACCCTCACCCCGTGGCGCACGATCGACTTCTCCGCGGAGTCCGCAGCCTTGGCGTTGGCGGCCACCGATGGCGGCGCCCAGGCGGCTGAGGCGTTGCGCGCCGCCGGAGACGCGGTGTGGAGCCGCTCGCGCGACCATCACCACAGCGCGACGATCGAGGCGATCTTCGCCGAGGCCGGCCTCGAGCTCGAGCCCGCCCGCCTCACGGCGTACCGGGAGTTCTGGGAGCCGCACACCGCGACCGACGACGACGTACGCCCGCTCTTAGAGCGGTTGCGCGACGAGGGGATGCGGGTCGGTGTCCTGTCCAACACCGTGTGGCCACGCAGCTGGCACGAGGAGATCTTCGTCCGTGACGGCATCGACCACCTGATCGACGGCGCCGTCTACACGTCCGAGATCGCCTGGACGAAGCCGTCACCGGAGGCCTTTCAAGCGGCAATGGCTGCGGTGGGCGTGTCAGACCCGGGGTCGTGCGTCTTCGTGGGCGACCGGCTGTTCGACGACATCTATGGGGCGCGTAACGCGGGGATGCTCGCGGTCCACCTCCCGCACAGCGACATCCCCCTCGGCCAGCTCGGCCACACCGTCGGCGAACCACACGCCGTCATACAGCGGCTGTCGGACCTCCCCGACGTCATCGCGCCCTGGCGCTGACCCCTGCCCCTGCCCCCTGCCCCCGGGTCTTGCGATTCGTCCGACTGGGAGCGGCGGTTCCCATCGGTGTCTGCCCGGACGAATCGCGATGGTGGAGACGTGGGGTGGCCGGTCTTGCGATTCGTCCGACTGGGAGCGGCGGTTCCCATCCGTGTCTGCCCGGACGAATCGCGATGGTGGAGGAAGAGAGGGGAGGAGTCGAGCGCGAGACTTGACCTCAAGTTAACTGGAAGTTGCACGCTGGGATGCAGTCACCCGTCGTACGTCGTGCCAGGAGGTACTCATGCCCATCGCCCTCATCACCGGAGCCTCTCGGGGACTCGGCCGTGCCATCGGCGTGGAGCTCGCCCGTCGCGGGTGGAGCATCATCGCCGACGCGCGGACCGAGACCGACCTCGCCGACGCGGCGGCCGAGCTCGAGGCTGCCGGAGCTACCCAGCTGGTGACCCGTGCCGGCAGCATCGCAGACGCTGCCCACCGCGACGACCTGCTCGGAGTCGTGGCCGCTCTCGGCGGTCTCGACCTGCTGGTCAACAACGCGAGCCACCTGGGTCCGAGCCCGCAGCCCAGGCTTGCCGACTACCCGCTGGGCGAGCTCGAGCTGGTCTACGCCGTCAACGTCTTCGCCCCCCACGCGCTGACCCAGCTGCTGCTCCCGGCCCTTCGCGACCGTGAGGGGTGCATCGTCAACGTCACCTCCGACGCGGCGGTCGAGCCGTATGACGGGTGGGGAGGGTACGGCTCCTCGAAGGCCGCACTCGACCAATGGACGGCGATCCTCGCGGCAGAGGAGCCCGACCTGCGCGTGTACGCCCTCGACCCCGGCGACATGCGCACCGGCATGCACCAGCAGGCGTTCCCGGGTGAGGACATCTCCGACCGACCCGAGCCCGAGACAGTCGTGCCGGCGTTCGTGCGACTGCTCGAGGGCGACAGGCCCAGCGGGCGCTACCGAGGCTCGGAGCTTGTCGAGGCACCGGCTGAGGTGCTGGCATGAACGTCCTCGACGAGCTGTCGCCACGCTCGAGGGCGACACCTCCCGCCGTCCGCTTCACTCTGCCACCAAACAGCGAGGCGACCGCTCCGGCCGAGCGTCGTGGGCTCGCGCGCGACGGCGTCCGGCTGCTCGTGGCCCGTCCGGACGTCGTCACACATATGAGGTTCCACGATCTTGCGGCGGAGCTGGAGGCGGGTGACGTGCTGGTGGTCAACACCTCCGCGACGCTGCCGGCCGCGGTGGACGCGCGACGACGAGGCCGTCCGCTCAGCTCGCTCCACGTTTCCACGGAGCTCGACGACGGAAGCTGGGTGGTCGAGGTCCGTGCTCCTGACAACTCAGGGCCGGCGACCGACGTCCGTGCGGGCGAGGTTCTCGAGGCGACCGGTGGGGTGCGGCTGCGGGTCGATGCGTCTTACCCGAAGGCGGGTGTCGACGGCGCCCGGTTGTGGCGGGTCACGCCGGGTGTCGCGACCGGCTCTCGTCGCTACCTCGCTGACCACGGGCGGCCGATCAGGTACGGCTACCTGAGTGCTGCCTGGCCCCTTGGCGACCTGCAGAACGTGTATGCCGACGAGCCGGGCAGTGCCGAGATGCCGAGTGCTGGTCGACCCTTCACGAGCCAACTGCTGGTCCGGCTGATGGCGCGCGGGGTCCTGGTGGCGCCGCTCCGCCTCCACGCCGGCGTCTCCAGCCCCGAGAAGCACGAGGCGCCGCTGCCGGAGCGATACAGCGTCCCGGCCTCGACCGCGGACGTGGTCAACCTGGCGCGCTCGCGAGGACACCGGGTCGTCGCGGTCGGTACGACCGTGACACGAGCGCTGGAGACGGCGGCCGACACCGCGAACCAGGTCACCGCCGGATCTGGGTGGACCGACCTCGTGCTCGGTCCGGACCGGCCGGCACGCGTCGTCTCCGGGCTTGTCTCCGGCCTCCATGAGCCGGAAGCGAGCCACCTGCTGCTGCTCCAAGCGGTGGCGGGGCCTGGCCTTGTCCGTCGCGCCTACGACGAAGCGGTGAACGAGCGCTATCTGTGGCACGAGTTCGGCGACTCGATGCTCTTCCTGCCAGGCGTGAGCGCCGAGACGCTTCCCAGCGGGGGGTGGCAGCCGTAGGATGCCTGAGGCGACGCGAACGTCGGCGCTGCCTCGAAGACAAGGACGTCTCACATGACCCTCCGTCGTACCCCACTTCTCGTGACTCTCGGAGTTGCTGTCGCCCTCTCCCTGCCCGCCGCGCCCGCCCAGGCGATGCCCGCCGACGAGGGCACGAGGATCCAGTGCTTCGAGCCGGACAACGTGGGTGCCAGTGCTCGA
>JACDHG010000094.1 GCA_013821195.1 Propionibacteriales bacterium | reverse complement strand
ACGTAGGTCCGCGTCGACGAACTCCGCTCCCTGCAGTTCGTCGGACTGGGTGAAGGTCGCCATGCATTCTCCTCGTCCCAGGGACTCGGTTAGGCCGATGTTACGCACGCCGTTCTACCAGACTCGCGGCGGTAAGACGCAGTGTCCACGCTGGAACGTGTCCGGGCTTGGGTGGGAGTTGTGGCTGCGAGCGCAATGTCAAGGGATCCTTGACGTTGTCGTTGGTCAAGGTACCCTTGACGGTGTGGAGATCGCGGACTCGGCCCGCAAACACGGGGTCGGCGACTCCTCGATTCTCCATGCGTGGGAGAACGCCATCACGTTGGCCGAGTGCGAGTACGACGGCGAGGAAAGATTGCTCGTGATCGGCCGGACCCCGCGGGCAACCTGATGGAGTTGGTCGCGGTTCCCGTCGCCGGGCCAACGCGCATCATCCACGCAGACCGGCTACGCCCGAAGTTCTACGACGCGCTGTGAAGGCGGTGAGTGATGATGAAGACGAAGAGCAGGAAGGACGAGACCGGCCTGGACTCGGTTGCACCTGAGAGTCTGCGCGATGCCAGCCACTTCCGCGGGATTATCGAGGCGAAGAAGCGCCTCGAAGTTGCCGACAAAGAGCTGCGCGACGCGGTGGCGGCTGCCCGCGCCGCCGGCGACTCGTGGACGGTCATCGGAGCGGCGATGGGCACCACCAAGCAGGCTGCCTTCCAGCGTTTCTCCAAGGGTCCCGAGAACGCCGGTTGACGCACGAGTTGGTGTCGGCGATCGGCGACTTCAGACACCTGCGACGTAGGCGGTGAGGAAGTGGACGCCGTGACGGTCGAGATTGCCTCGGGCGCGGTCGTAGTGCTCGGTGGTCCGCGGGTCCGCATGCCGCGCCAGGATCTGGGCATCGCGCAACGGCACCCCGGCGTTCAGTGCATTGGTGATCGTGACGCAGCGAGTGCGGGCTGATGTGGCGAGGGATACCGGCGGCCTTCGCGATCCGGGCGACCATGCGGTAGCAGTCGCGGCGGTCGATCGGTTTGCCCGAGACCGGCCGCAGCACCAGCGGCCCCTCGGTCCGATCGCCCCGCATGCCTCGAGGACTCGCTGGACCGGGACAGTCAGCGGCATGGTGGCGTGTTTGGCGCCCTTCCTGACCAGGTGCAGCACGCGGTGCCCCCGCAGCGTCTCACGGTAGTCCTCGATCCGTACCGCGGCAGCTTCGGAGGCGCGTAGGGCGTTGATGCCGAGCAGGACGCCAACGCACCGTGGTGCACGGAGAGGGTCTGCGCGACCTGAAGGAACCGGATCAACCGCCGCAACGGTCGAGCCCCTGGGTACGCGACCGTTGCGGCGGTATGACGCAGCCGCGAAGCGGAAGGGCTCGGTCAGCGGCGTAGCAAGGCGTCGCCTGCATTTCCAGTGCTCCTTCAGGCGGGCGGCCGTAAGGTCGTGCGATGACGACCGTGAGCGAGCTGCAGGAGCGTGTTGCGTCGAGCTACGAGCGGCTCGACCTCCCAACCTGGCCGGACCCGCACCCCGGAATGACCTCGCCACGGGATGAGGAGTACTCGCGCTTGACTGACCCGGGGCGTTACCGCATCGTCCATGCTCGTGCACGCACCTGGGCAACCGTGCTCGAGGATGCACTCGGCGTTCGTTCCGAGGTTCTCAAGCCCGCTCTTGCCGCGGCCGCTGGCACAAGGCCGTTCGATCGCGGTGTCCGCCTCGTCCCCCGCCATACTGCCGCGCTACCGCTGCTGCTCCTCGAGCGCAACGTTCCCACGCAGGCGGGTGAAGGGACTATTGCGGTGTTGAACATCGCCGTGGCCCGCCCAGACGTTGTGGTGGAAACACAACCGGGCTGCGGCTGTGACGCTTGCGATTCGGGCTCGAGTGACCTGCTGGAAGCCGTCGACGCGGCGATCCGTCATGTCGTGGGCGGGCCGTTTGTCGTGCTGCGTGGCAAGAAGTGGCATGCCGAGTGGCATCCAGAAGGAGGCGCGAGCGCTGGCAGTAATGGACGTGGGCCGGGATTCCGTGTGCTGATGGACTTGTGCCGGCGCCTGGCCGAGGGCGAAACCGTTCGCCTACCCAAGGACACGGAAGCTCTCATTGGCCGCACCTGGATCCGCTGAGCGAGCCGGCCCCCCCGTGCACCGGCTGCATCGGCTGCTCACCGAGCTCATCCCTGGTGGCGCCGGGAAGGATCTGTCCGCGACGAAGGCCAAGCGGCTGCTGGCCACGGTCAGACTGAGATCGCTTGTGGGTAAGACGACCAGGCGGATGGTAGTCGAGGAGGTGGCCGACCTGGTAGCCGCTGACGCAAAGCTCAAGGCCTTGACCAAAGAGCTCGCCACCGCAGTCCAAGAGCGTGGGTCGCACCTGATGAAGCTGCCCGGGATCGGCCCCGCCGGCGCCGCCCGGATCCTGGCCGACGTCGGCGACATCGAGCGGTTCCCCGACCTCAAGCACTTCGCCTCCTGGACCGGCACCGCGCCCCTGGACGCCTCCTCTGGCAGCAGATCCGGCACCGGCAGTGTCGGAGTTGGCTGCCACCACGGAGCGCTAGACGTCCACGCGCCAACGGATGTAGGCGTCGGCGCCGGTGGGGACATACGAGCACCGGAGACCGGTCTTGATAGATCGGTCCAGATGCGCCGCGAGTCGCGGCGTGATGCTGTATAGGCGATGGATGGCGTCGCGGATGCGTGCGCTGACCGCCTTGCGTGCCCGTTCGGCGGGGTCGTTGGCGACGGTGCGGATCCTTCCGCCGAGTCCGGTGGTTCGCCGGACTTCGGTCAGGAGCTGGTCGCGCTCTTCGATGAGCCGGTCAATCGACGCGAGGTCGGTGTCGCTGGTGGCCTGGTCGATCTCGGCGTCCAGTTCATCGAGGCGGCGCCGATAGGCCTTGAGTGCCTCGATGTCGATAAGGTCTTCTGGCTTTCCGGCCGCCGGAGGGGGGCTGCCGATGAGTTGCAGGGCCGACAGGTCCTGATCTTGATGCCGCACGAGGACTGCGATGTCGGCCAGGCCCTTAACGTGCGGGAGGCTTGCCCTTTCCGTCCCGAACGACACCGTCCAGATCTTTCCGGCGCGGCTCATTGAGGCTGTTACGGGGCCTGGCTCCAACCCTGCCCGTGCGGCGGTCGCCTGCGAGCTCGCTAACGCGCGCTGGGCCGACTCGCCCTGCCTGACCCAGACCACGGCACCGAGGCGGCGAGAGATGTCGATCGACCGTCCGAGCATCGTGCCGGCGAGATCGCGATCCCCGAGCTCGGCGGCCAGGATGCCTGCCGCATGGGCGAACGGTCCGGCAAAGGCGACCACGGCGCCGTTCACGCCACAACTGTCGGTCAGCAGGGCGATGTCGTCGAGGAGCAGGGCACACAGCTTGGCGTCGTGGAGGACCGTCACGGCAACGGCCAGGTCTGCCACGAGGACAGAGCGCAGGTAGGAGTCCTCATTCCGCCACCCGCCCGCCTCGGAGAGCATGGCGACCTCGCGGGCGGCGGCATCGAGGTCCCCTGCCGCAGCTCGGGCGCCGGCCGCCACCGCGTGCGCCAGGACCGGAGCGCCGGTCCACCAGCGGACCGCATCGGCGGCGAGAGCGGCGAGCTCGTCCGGCTCGTTGCGGACCCGAGCGAGGGCGACCCGCTGGGACATGAGCACATTGCCCGTATCAGGTTCGTGGATCTTCTCGCCCAGGGCGGCGGCGTCGTACATCAGGGTCTCAGCCCCGTCCCCGTCCCCTTCGAGGAGAGCCAGCGCTGCTCGACGAGTCTGAACCAGGTACCGGTCGCGGGGCTCGTTGCGTGCGCAAAGCAGTCCGAACCACCGATCGAGCACAGGGCGAAAACCTGGCGATCCGGCTTCAAGCAGACCGTTGGCCTCCAGAAGCAAGCCTTCCGCCAGGCGGTCCGTGTCCCCCAGCCTGTTACCGACGGCGGCGATCTCTTGACCGAGCACGCTGCGGACGGTTCCGGTCCCCGGCCGCCACAGCGCGTCGTGCCGGGCAAGGAGGCACGACGCGAGGGTTTCGTCGTCGTCGGAGTGCCGAGCCAAGGTCAACGCTTCTTCGCTCAGCGGACCTGCTCTGCGCCGGTCCTGAGAGACTGAGTGCTGGAGCTCACGCGCCAGCGCAGCCGTGACGCGGGCCTGGCGTGCGACGTCGTTGCCGGTGATCGAATCCAAGGCGGATTCGAGCTGAGCGATGATCTCGTCGCGGGGAGCAGCGAACTTGGCGCCGAGTCGCTGGACGGCAAGAGCCACGTCCGCCTCCTGCTGTGGACAGGCCGCTGCAGTGGCCGCCTCGGCCAGGAGGTCGCGGGCGACACCGGGTTCTCCGGACCGCGCCTCGGCGTCTGCTTCCTCAATGAGCATCCGAACGAGCAGGTCGGGGTCGATCATCCAACCCACGTCAGCTGCTGCGAGGCGCGCGCGCCGCAAGTGCGCTGCCGACTCACGAAATGCCGCCCTTCGGCGTTCGTCCCGGGCGGCTTCTCGCGCCCAGTGGATTGCCTTCCCCGGATCGGTCGCAGTCACCGCATGAGCGAAGTGTCGGGCCAGGTCCCCCGGCGATACACGCGCCCCGCGGCGGTTCCGGGCTTCGAGTGCATCACCCACCCGTCCGTGGAGCCGAGCCCGCTCAGTGAGGCTCAGCTGGCTGTAGAGGGTCTCGCGGAAAAGGTCGTGGGTGAACCAAAGCTCTTCTTCGGGCCCGGTCCGGATCACGCCGGCCTCCTTTGCGGCGTCGAGACCGTTGACGACCGCGGCAACTGTGTCGTCAACAACGATGCCCAAGACATCGGGCAAGAGCCGGTTGCCCAGCACACTGGCTGCATCCAGAATGCGTCGGCTGTCCGCCGGCAGCGTCTCAAGACGTCGAGTGACCGCTCCGGTCACGGCTGTCGGCAACGGTCCCCGCACCCCGGCCCCGGACAGTCTCGCAAGCTCACGGACGAACAGGGGGTGCCCGCCGGTTCGGCTGTGCAGGTCGCGGGCCAATGTGTGAGCGAGTGCCGGGCCGCAGATCGTTGCCACGAGCTCCTCAACATCCTCGAGTGCCAGTCCCTCGAGGTGGATGTGCTCGGTGTGAGACCCGAGGGTGGCCAGTCTCGTCCTTCTCTCGGGATCGAGCTCGTCGTGACGGTACGCCCCGATGATCAGCAGCCGAGCCTCCACGGGTGCGGCAACGACGTGGTCCAACAGGTCGAGAGTCGAGGAATCCGCCCACTGCAGATCATCGAGCACAATCGCGACGTGCTGATCAGCCGTGAGGTTCTCGAGCCAGCGAACAGCCGCGTCGAGCAGGAGGAATCGCCGACGATCGGGGTCATCGGTGGTTTCTGCAGCCGGGCCGAGCTCACGGATCAGGGCCGCGAGCCGGTCACGGTCATAACCCCCGGCCGCAATGGCTGCATCCCTGCCGATGGCCCGGGTCAGGTCATCGAGTGCCTGCATCCACGGCCAGAAACCGGGTGCACCCTCACCCTGCCAGCAGGTCCCCCAACCAACCAGCGTCGAGCACTCGGACGCGGTATCGAACACCGCTCGGATCAGTGAGGTCTTGCCCATCCCGGCCTCGCCGCTGACCAGGACCGCCGAACGGCGCCCCATGGCCGAGGCCAGAGCCACCTGCCCGAGCCGACCCTGGGGCTCGGCCCGGCCAATGATCGTCGCCCCTCCTGGTCGCGTCATCACGTCCTTCCCGCCGAGGCCAGCAGATCGCCAGACCGAATCTGGCGGAAAACCTCATCCTCTGGCGTCTCAAGGATGACACCACCACACGGACAAGGAGGAACCGATGACATTCGACCCGATTCACTACAAGACCACGACCCGCCATCAGTGGGAGGACTACGCGGAAGGCTGGAGCGCCTGGGGGCCACTCCTCGAGACCTGGCTCGGCGCGGCAACAGAGCGGATGCTCAACATGGCCGAGGTGAGCACCGGAGACCGGGTGCTAGACGTGGCCGCTGGTGCCGGGGGGCAGGGCATCGCCGCGGCGCGGCGGGTCGGACCGTCCGGACATGTCTTGGCCACCGACCTGTCCCCAACGATCCTGGAGTACGCATCGCGGGCAGCCACGGCGGCCGGTGTCGAGAACCTCTCGACGCTCGAGCTCGACGGCGAACGACTCCACGAGCTTCCTGCCGACAGCTTCGACGCCGCCATCTCCCGGGTCGGCCTCATCTACTTCCCAGACCGCCAGCAGGCACTGTCCGGGATTCGTCACGTCCTGCGTGACGGCGGACGGTTCTCAACCGTGACTTACTCCACCGCGGCAGCCAACGGCTTCTTCTCGGTGCCGATCTCGATCATCAGGGAACGTGCCCACCTCCCCACGCCGGCACCTGGGCAACCTGGCCCTTTCACCCTGGCCGACCCCGATGTGCTCACGCAGGAGCTCACGCAGGCCGGCTTCCGTGACATCGAGGTGGAACTGATCGACGCACCGGTCCTGCTTTCCTCAGTCGCCGAATGCACCCGCTTCGAGCGGGAGTCTTTCGGTGCCCTCCACCAAATGCTGGGCGCCATGCTCCCTGACGACCAGGATGTTGTCTGGAAGGAGATCGAGTCAGCCCTCGCCGAGTACGACACTGACGACGGGTTCGTCGGACCGTGCGAACTCGTCATCGCGGGAGCGACCCGATGAGCACGCGCGGAGAGTTCCAGGTAACTGCGGTACAGGCCACTCCCGCCTAACTCGACCGCGAAGCCACCCTGGACATCGCCGTAGACCACGTCCAGGGCGCCGCATCGCCGGGGCCGACCTGGTCGTCTTCCCCGAGTCCTTCGTGCCCGGATACCCCGACTGGGTCTGGCGCCGCAGAGCGGAGACAACTGATAAGTACATTCCCAGGTATCGGTCACGAGGCCCTGACGGTCCGGTCACTGGCGGTGAGCCGACCGTGGTACCAACAGCTCATCGGCGCCGACCCCGTGCTCGACGAGCCCACCTACGGCGGCTTCCATCACACCGTCTTCATGATCGGGAACACACTGATCGGGCTCCACCGAAACCCCGCCACAGAGCCGGCCGACCGGCTGGAGGCTGGCTCACCCACTCTCCTTTTTGAGCTTGCGCCGGTGAGAGCAGCCTGTGGACAGCGGCCCCGGCGCTGCTCCGTTTCTTCGTAGCCTGGCTGGATGCCTGAGCCCCGTGACACCGCCCGACGTCTGCATCGCGCGCTGCGCCGTCGCCGGCGGCTCATCTCAGCCCTGTTCGCGGCCGCGGCAGTCTTCGCGTTCGCCCGGGTCCTCGCTCCTGCGCCGCCAGACACGACCGCCGTAGTCGTGGCGGCGCACGATCTGCCCGGCGGCGAGATGATCCAACCCGACGACGTACGGGTCGTGCGGATGCCGACGGAGCTCGCCCCCCACGGCACGGTGGCCTCGACAGACGTCCTGCTCCGCGAGATGTTGGCGGCTCCGGTGCGTGCCGGCGAGCCCATCAGCGACAGACGGCTCGTGGGCGAGGCCCTGATCTCCGGGTATGCCGACGGGCTCGTGGCCGCGCCGGTGCGCATCGACGACGTCGATGTCGCCTCGCTGCTCGAGGTCGGCGACCGCATCGACGTCTATGCGGCGCAAGGCGACGAGTCCACGAACGCCCGGTTGGTCGTCAGCGACGCCGTCGTGGTCACTCTCCCACAGTTCGGCGGCGACGGCCACGACGGGGCGCTGGTGGTGCTGGGCGTCACGTCGCCGTCGGCTGCTGCCGTGGCACAAGCCAGCTCTCGCGGGCCGCTCGCGATCAGCGTGCGGAGGTGAGCGCTCGGTCCGACGCCGTTTCTCCCGGTGCCTCACCTGAGTCGCTTTGGTAACCTCACGGGCGCTCGTACGCCACCGATGCGGACCCTCCGCGCTCACACCCAAGGACAGGTAGCCATGAGAGGTTTCAAGGACTTCGTCCTCCGAGGCAATCTGATCGAGCTCGCGGTCGCCTTCATCATGGCGGCGGCGTTCGCCTCGGTCGTCACCGCGGCGGTCGACGTGATCATGGACCTCCTCGGCAGGGCCGGCGGGCGTCCCGACTTCTCCGAGTACGAGCCGCAGGGTGTCAGCATCGGTGCCTTCCTGACCGCCCTCATCGCCTTCCTCCTCCTCTCGGCAGTCGTCTACTTCGCCATCGTGACGCCGTACACGAGGGCGCGGGAGCGGATGCACCGCGACGCGACCGACGAGCCGGCGCTCGTCACTGAGGACGTCGCCCTGCTCACCGAGATCCGCGACCTGCTGGCCGCGCGCAACACCCAGCCGTAAGGACGCCCGCGCGTTCGGCGCCACTCCTTGTCAGCCGTGGTGAGGCGGTACGTCGCGCAGCAGCTCGTCATCACGACCCTGGTCGGAGAGCTCGGGGCGCTCGTCGCGGGTCGGGTCGGGCAGGACGTCCCCGAAGACGTCGTCGAGCCGACGGCGGTCTGGCGGCTTCCTCGGCACGGCTGCTGGTGCGTCGGGGCGGCAGGGCGGCCCAGCCCCGGCGTCGTCGGGCGTCATACCGAGGTCGGGTTAGTCAACCATGACGAGTCGAAGGCAGCATGGACCGGCGTCCAGCCGCTCGTCTCGTGAAGCTTGGCGGACGAGATGCGATGGGAGCGCGTCATCGGCGCGATGCGCCCGCCTCCCAACCTCGCCATCAGTGGCGAGATGTGACGTAGGTCGTCGCGACCGACGGCCCTGGCGAAGACCAGGTTCAGGTCGGATCGGCGGACGGGGTCTGCGCCGACGTTGTAGACACCCCCAGGAGATGCCAGCGCAGCGGCGACCGCGGTGCCGGCGTCATGTGGGTGGACAACATGTGCCCAGCCGCCCGGGTCACCCAGGGTGATCGGGCGGCCTGCTCGGGCCCGGCTGAGCCTCCACCGGGTGATCGGGTCTTGTCCGACGAGCAGACCGAACCGCAAGATGACGGCGGTTCGCGACGCGGACTCGAATCGCGATGCGTTGTCCTCGGCGATGGCAGCCGGGTCGGTGGCGCGTGTGACCGCGCGACGGTGCTCTCCTCGGTGATCCAGATGTCTGCCCCATCGGCATACATGAACGACACACTCTCCTGCAC
>JACDHG010000093.1 GCA_013821195.1 Propionibacteriales bacterium | reverse complement strand
TCCTCGACGACGTGGCGACCATCGTCGAGAGTGCTCGCGCCTTCGGCATCCAAGCCGTGCGTCATGAGAACACCCCGAACTCCATCGCCGCGATCGAGGCCATCCTCGCCGCACACATCTGATCACTCCCATGCGAAACGATCCGACTGTGACGTCGACGTCACAGTCGGATCCTGCCGCCGCCTCCGCCCAACGATCCGGCTGCCACGTCGTCACAGCAGCGCCAGAGTCGGATCTTTCGGCTGGGTGGGACTGTCAGGCGCTGGGCACGGGGGTTTCCACAGCTCTTGACCCTGCTGGGTTGTCCACTGACGTCGAGCGAGCGGTGGGCACACGCCACCCGGCTTGGATTGAGTCGCGCGTATGACGATGACGACGCAAGCGCAGGCACCCGTTGCGAGGCCTGGGCGAGGTGGTCCAGCCCCGGGCGCAGCTATCCACGCAGCAAACCTTG
The DNA here is from genome assembly GCA_013821195.1 of Propionibacteriales bacterium. Lineage (GTDB taxonomy): Bacteria > Actinomycetota > Actinomycetes > Propionibacteriales > Nocardioidaceae > JACDHG01. The sequence goes on along the minus strand of JACDHG010000093.1, from coordinate 8,599 downwards.
CGGGGGTCTGGGCGCGACGAGACGCCTGCACGCGGTTCGGCGAGGCACGGGTGCGGGTCGAGCTCGCTGGCCGCCGGTGGCAGGCACCACTGGCACTCGTCATCGTGACCCATAACGGGCCAATCACCGACGAGCAGCGGATGTGGGTCGCTCTCCTGGGCGCCCCGCCAGGGGCGATGCTGCACGGACTCTCGGCAGCCGGGTACGACGGTTTACGCGGGTTGACTCCAAACGGGCTCTCCATCGTCATCCCAGGCGCGTCTCGCAACCCGCGCAGGTCTCAGCTCGAGCTGCCTGACGACTGGGGAGTTCGTTTGCGCTGGTCGACGGAGCTGAGTTCGCTGGACGTCAACGACATGGCTGTGCCACCACGCACGAGAATGCCTCGGAGCATTCTCGACGCGGCAAGTGAACGGGTCCCGGAGCGCCGTTCGCGAGTCATCGTGCTCGCAGCGATCCAACAGCGATGCACGCAGCCGGCGGCATTGTGGGAGGCACTCACCAGGCGGGGGCGATGTCGCAACCGCCGGCTCATCGTCGAGTCGATCCTCGATGCCGATGGTGGCATCGAGTCGCTGCCGGAGCGAGAGTTCGTGCTGCAGGTTCGCCGGTTGCGCCTGCCCGAGCCCTCCAGACAACGCGTCTTGCAACGTCGCGACGGGCGCTACTACCTCGACAATGAGTGGCCCGACTGGGGCATCCGAGTCGAGATCCATGGCATCCCACATTCTGAGGTACGCAACTGGGACAGTGACCTGCTGCGGCAGAACGACATCACGATCGAGGGCGGCGGGCTGCTCGTCTTCTCGTCATACGCGATCCGTTGGCTCGGCCACAAGGTGGAGAAGCAGTTGATGGCGATGTTCCGGAGCCGCGGTTGGCGCTAGCGCCACCCAACGATCCGGCTGTCACGTCGTCAGAACAACGCCACAGTCGGATCGTGCCGCTACCTCCGCCCAAACGATCCGGCTGTCACGTCGTCAGAGCAATGCCACAGTCGGATCGTTTACGCAGCACTCACGGGGCTAGGCGCCGGCGCCTTCCTGCTTGACACCTGCCACGGCCGTGGGGTCGTCGATGCGGTACTTCGCCAACGCGTCCGACGCCTTCGACCGGTCAACCTCGTTGCGCTTCGCGAGCGCCTCCAGCGCCGCCACCACCACCGACTCGGCATCGACGCGGAAGAAGCGCCGCGCCGCCGCCCGGGTGTCAGCGAAGCCGAAGCCGTCAGTGCCGAGCGAGTGCCAGTCCGACGGCACCCACTGCGAGATCTGGTCAGGCACGGCGCGCATGTAGTCGGTGACCGCGAGCACCGGTCCGTCCGTCCGACCGAGCGTCGAGGTGATGTACGGCGTCCGCTGGTCTTCGTCAGGGTGCAGCAGGTTCCACGCGTCGATGGCCAACGCCTCGCGGGTGAGCTCGTTCCACGACGTCACCGACCAGACGTCGGCGCGGACCTGCCACTCCTCGGCCAGCATCCGCTGCGCCTCGAGCGCCCACGGTGCCGCCACTCCTGACGCCAACAGCTGGATACGCGGCCGTTCGTCGCCGTCGCCGGTTTCAGCAGGGTGCGCGAGGTGGATGCCCTTGAGCAAACCCTCGACGTCGACGCCCTCCGGCTCGGGCAGCTGGACCGTCGGCTCGTTGTAGACGGTCAGGTAGTAGAAGACGTCCTCGCCGTGCGGGTGCTCGTCGGTCGATCCATACATCCGCCCCAGGCCGGCCTGGACGATGTGCGCGATCTCGTAGGCGAACGCCGGGTCGTAGGCGACGCAGGCCGGGTTGGTGGCTGCCAGAAGTGGCGAGTGGCCGTCGGCGTGCTGCAGCCCCTCGCCGGTCAGCGTCGTACGGCCGGCCGTCGCACCGATCAGGAACCCACGTCCCAGCTGGTCGGCATACGCCCAGATCGAGTCGCCGGTGCGCTGGAAGCCAAACATCGAGTAGAAGATGTAGACGGGGATCATGTGCTCGCCGTGGGTGGCGTATGCCGTCCCGGCCGCGATGGTCGACCCCATCGCGCCGGCCTCGCTGATGCCCTCGTGCAGCATCTGGCCCTGCACCGACTCGCGGTAGGTGAGCAGCATGGCGCGGTCGACACTCTCGTAGCGCTGCCCGTGCGGGGAGTAGATCTTCGACGTCGGGAACATGGAGTCCATCCCGAAGGTGCGGTACTCGTCTGGCGCGATCGGCACGATCCGGTGGCCGATCTCCGGGTCCTTCATCAGGTCGCGCAGCAGCCGCACGAACGCCATCGTGGTGGCGATGGCCTGCTTGCCGGAGCCCTGCTTCAGCTCGGCGTACATCTCGTCGCCGGGCAGCTTGACCGGCTGAGCGTCGACGCGGCGCAGCGGCAGCGGACCGCCGAGCTGGCGGCGGCGCTCCATCATGTACTCGATCTCGGGGGAGTCGGCGCCCGGGTGGAAGAACGGCGCCACCTCGTCGCGGTCGATGTCCTCGTCGCTGATGGGCAGAAACAACCGGTCGCGGAACTTCTTGAGGTCGTCTTTGGTCAGCTTCTTCATCTGGTGGGTGGCGTTGCGGCCCTCGAGGGCGTCGATCGTCCAGCCCTTGATGGTCTTGGCCAAGATGACGGTCGGCTGCCCGACGTGGTCGGTCGCGGCCTTGAACGCGGCGTACACCTTGCGGTAGTCGTGCCCACCGCGGGGCAGCTTGCGCAGGACGTCGTCGGACACGTCCTCGACCATCGTGCGCAGCCGCGGGTCACTGCCGAAGAACTTGTCCCGGATGTAGGCGCCGCTCTCGACGGAGTACGTCTGGAACTGGCCGTCGGGTGTGGCGTTCATCTGGTTGACGAGCACACCGTCGACATCACGGGCGAGCAGCTCGTCCCATTCGCGGCCCCACACGACCTTGATGACGTTCCAGCCGGCGCCGCGGAACGTCGACTCGAGCTCCTGGATGATCTTGCCGTTGCCCCGCACCGGGCCGTCGAGCTGCTGCAGGTTGCAGTTGATGACGAACGTGAGGTTGTCGAGCTCCTCGCGGGCTGCGACACCGATCGCGCCGAGCGACTCGGGCTCACCCATCTCGCCGTCGCCGAGGAACGCCCACACGTGCTGGTCGCTGGTGTCCTTGATCTTGCGGTTGTGCAGGTAGCGGTTGAACCGCGCCTGGTAGATCGAGCTGATCGCCGTGAGTCCCATCGACACCGTCGGGAACTCCCAGAAGTCCGGCATGAGCCGGGGGTGCGGGTATGACGACAGACCCTTGCCCGGCCCGCGCGACGCCTCCTGGCGGAAGCCGTCGAGCTGTTCCTCGGTGAGCCGGCCCTCGAGGAAAGCCCGGGCGTAGATGCCGGGGGAGCCGTGGCCCTGGATGTAGATCTGGTCTCCGCCGCCGGCGTGGTCCTTGCCGCGGAAGAAGTGGTTGAAGCCCACCTCGTAGAGGCTTGCCGCCGACTGGTAGGTGGCGATGTGGCCGCCGACCTCGAGACCCTTGCGGTTCGCCCGCGACACCATCACTGCCGCGTTCCAGCGGATGAACGCACGGATGCGACGCTCGATCGCCTCATCCCCGGGGAACCGCGGCTCGCGCTCGGGAGTGATCGTGTTGATGTAGTCGGTGCTGCGCAGCGCCGGCACCCCGACGTTGTTCTCGCGTGCTCGCTCCAACAGCTTCAGCATCACGTAGCGCGCGCGAGTCCTCCCTCGCTCGTCGAGTAGAGCGTCGAGCGAGTCGAGCCATTCCTGCGTCTCTTCGGGGTCGATGTCAGGCAGCTGCGTCGGCAGACCCTCGTGGATCACCGGCGGACGGTCACTAGCGGCGGGCACGGGTGTCCCCTTCGTGTGTCAGGGCCGCAACGGGAGTCGCGGTCTCGGTCGTCATACGGTCCGGTCAGGGTGCTGCGCGTCCCGGGTCGCGGGCATGCCTACATCCTCCCACCTTCGGCGGGGAGGCTCACCTCTCGGCAAGCGTAGGCGGCAACCTTCGGCCAGACACACGTGTCAGGGTGCAGCGGACACCTTCGCGCTCACGCCACCCTGACAAGTCTGGTGCGTGGTGGATTTTCTCCACAGGACTTGCACATATGCCCGGTTCACGGTGGACTACCGTGCGTCGAGGCACATCGGTGTGATGCGCCCACAGCGAGGAGGACCGGGTGAGCGCGAGCGGCGCCGATGCGGGGCCGGCCAGCCGGTTCGGATTTCGACCGGGCATGGTCGTCCAAGAGCTCGGCTGGGACGAGGACATCGATGAAGAGCTCCGCGCCGGCATCGAGTCGGCGATCGAGGGCTCGCTCGTCGACGACAGGTACGGCGACGTGGTGGACGCCGTGGTGCTGTGGTGGCGCAACGACGACGGTGACCTGGTGGACGGGCTCGTCGACGTCCTGACCGACCTGGGCGACGGCGGGATGATCTGGCTCCTCACCCCGAAGGTCGGCCGCCCCAACTACGTCGACGCGAGCGACATCTCCGAGGCAGCGCCGACGGCCGGCCTCGCGACGACGACGAGTCTCGCCGCCGGTCCGGAATGGTCGGCGACCAAGCTGGTCTCGCCCAAGTCCGACCGCTCCAGCCGACGCTGACTCCGTGCGGCCAGTGGCGGCTGCCGCTCAGCACTGCCGCGCGTCCCTCCGCACCCCGCAGCCTGAGGAGAGCAAGGATGCTGACGATCGGCGAGCCTGCCCCGAGCTTCACCCTGCAGGACCAGCACGGCCAGCCCGTCAGCTTGTCCCACTTCGCCGGGAAGCTGAACGTCGTGCTCGTCTTCTACCCCTTCGCGTTCAGCCGGGTGTGCACGTCGGAGCTGTGCGAGATCCGTGACCACCGTGCCGCCCTCAGTGGCGAGACGGCGATCGTTCTCGCCGTCTCGTGTGACCACATGTTCTCGCTGCGCGCGTTCGCGGACCAAGACGGGCTCGACTTCCCGTTGCTGAGCGACTTCTGGCCGCACGGCCGCGTTTCTCGCGAGTACGGGATCTTCAACGAGGAGCTCGGCTGCTCGGGACGGGCCACGTTCATCGTCGATCGAGAGGGTCTCCTGCGGTGGCAGGTCGAGAACGAGATCCCGCAAGCACGCAACCTCGACGACTACCGGAGCATCCTCGCCGAGCTCGGTTGAGGCTCGTGGTGGGCCGCGGGGCCGGCCATGTTCGCAAGACAGTCACAGGCCGTGTTCTTAGGGGATGGTTTTTGTGAATCGGCTGACGTGTGAACACCCTCTCGTGTTCGATTGTCCCAAGGCACGGCCGCCAGCGAACCGAGACGTTGGCGGCCGTTGTCGCGTCTGCGACCGACTTGTCAGCGCGGCGCCAGCGTCTGTGTGACCAGTACACGCTGACAACTCGGTTAGGCTGGCGGCGGCGCTTGCGGGCGTATAGCTCAGCGGTAGAGCACCTCCCTTACAAGGAGGTGGTCGCAGGTTCGATCCCTGCTGCGCCCACCCGTGTTTGCCCAGGTCAAAGGCACAGTCGGCCTTCATCCCGAGGGTCCGTGCCACCCCAACATCGTGCCGAGTGTCGGTGCCGATCTCGGTGATGGCACAGGCGCCACCGCACACGCGAGCGGTCGCGCGAACGCGCTTCGGCGCCACTGTCAGTCGGGTATGCCGGGTAGCCCGAAGCTACTGGGCAGCTGCTCGTCGAGGAAGCGTGTGATGGCGCTGATCCGCTCCTCGAAGATGGTGAGGACGACGAGCCCGGTTGGGTATGGCTGCACCGAGTTCGCGATGGCGAGGTAGGTGCCGAAGGCGGGCTGGTTGTTGGCCCGCGTGTCGAGCAGCCGTATCGTGCGCGGGCCTCTCCCGAGAGCGCTTACCCGGAGGAAGGACGCTATCGCCGCGCGACCGTGGTACTCGTGCGGTGCCGGGGGCATGGCCAACCACGCGTCGTCGGTCAGTAAGGCGATGACACCGTCGATGTCGTCGGTGGTGAGTGCCTCGGCGAAGCGTCGGGCGAGCGCATGTTCGGAATGCGAGCCGGGGCTCGCGGCGGCGCGGCCGTCTGGCGTGGGGCGAAACCGGTCCAACGACGTTCGCGCGCGTTGCAGGATGCCCTTCGTCGCGGTAGCGCTCGTGTCGAGCAAGGCGGCGGCTTCCGCGGTGGAGTATCCGAGCACGTCACACAGGATCAGGGCTGCGGTCTGTCGCGGTGGGAGCCGCTGAAGGGCCGCGATGAATGCCAGCTCGACCGCCTCCCACTGTTGGTACCTCGCCGCTGGCCGGTCCTGATTATCGAGCTCGTCGAGCCAGGTGTCCGGATACGGCTGCAACCAGGTGATCTCGCCTCGTCGGGACGGTCGTGGAGGATCGAAGGGCGGGATCGGCTCAGGCGGCTTGCGACGCTTGCCGTCCCGGATGGCGTTGAGGCAGCGGTTGGTGGCGATGCGGTAGAGCCAGGTTCGGACCGATGAGCGGCCAGCGAAGCCATCCAGGCCGCGCCATGCTGCGATCAGGACCTCCTGCAGGGCGTCGTCGGCGTCGGTGACCGAGCCGAGCATGCGGTAGCAATGCAGGTGCAGCTCGCGGACGTACGGCGAGACGACCTCACCGAAGGCCTGTTCGTCGCCGGCAATGGCGGCGTCGAGGGTGAATGGGCGCACGGACACATTCTCTCCCGTGTGCCTGGACGCCGACCCCGAACCACGGCCAGATTTGCGTCCAGACCGTTCCGATCGCCTGGCGGATGGTGTCTCAACATGAGGGATCCACCACAACGAGGAGGACTGAGCTATGACCGAGAACAGCAGTACGGCGCTGCAGACCGCGATGGCCTACTACCGGGCCTGGACCAGCCATGACTTCGACCTGGCCATGACCTACGTCGCCGACGACATCGTGTGCCAGGCACCGGCGGGGCGGTTGGTCGGAGCACAGTCATTCCGTGAGTTCATGGGACCGTTCGCGCAGATCGTCACCCGCTCAGAGCTGATCGCCGCCTTCGGCGACGAGCAGGTCGCGGTGCTGATGTACGACACGTGCACGGTCCCGGTGCCCGATGCCCCGGGTGCGGAACGCCTGACCGTCGTCAACGGAAAGATCAGCCACGTGAGGATCATCTTCGACCGGCTGCCGTTCGCGGCCGCAAGGCAAGCCGCGGCCGGTGAGTGAGCCTGACCTGTAGGGACGGTCCATCATCGATTCTGTGCGCACGTCAGGTCGCTAACCGAAGGGCCGCGACGAGTCGAGCGAGGAGCTCGACCAGGGCGACGGGGGCGTCGCGCGACAGCCGTTGAGATCTGCTGCGGTACGCCGTCGACGAGAGGGGACAATGCCTCCCGTTGCCTAGCGCCGACCGGTGTCAGGCGCAGCAGTCCTGCGGAGTCCTCGACCCAACGCTGGCTCCGGCCGGGTACTGTGCCGGTTATGACCTTCGGCGGCCGTTCGACAGCAGGCACATTGGGACGGGGCGTCCTGGCCGGATTGGCCGGAACCGCGGTGATGACCGGCTTCCAGAAGCTCGTTGAGATGCCGCTCACCGGCCGTGACGACAGCTACGCCCCGGCGGACTTCGCCGAGCGGGTACTGCCCATCGATCCGAAGACCGACGAAGGACGTTGGCGGCTGAACTACGCGACCCACTTCGCATTGGGCACAATGTGGGGCTCTGCCTTCGGTTTGGCGGCGCATGCCGGCCTGCACGGCAAGCGAGCCGTCGCCGTGGTCTTCGGCACTGTCTACACCGCCGACGTGATCCTGAACACCGCGCTCGGTCTCTACCAGCCGTCGGCATGGACGCGTCAGGACTGGGCAATCGACGTCGGAGAGAAGTTGGTCCAGGCCGCCGCCACTGGAGCGGTGTTCGATCGGATCCTGGACCCGATACACCAGTCCTGACAGCCGATCTGTGCCACCGTTGGGTACACGATCCATGGAGCCAGGACGCCGAGTTGTCGAGGAAAGCGGTTAGCCCCACACGTTCCGTCCCCCGAGGTCACCGTCGCCACGCATTGGGTGCCCGTGGCGGACCAGCGTCTCAGCTGCCTGTCGGTGCAGCTGCGACTCGGCGACTCCGATTCGATCTGGCGGCTGCTGGTCGAGGCGTTGACCTCAGGAGAAGGCGCGGCAATCGCCCTTTCAATGGGTGACCACCACGTCGGCCCCGACGACCTCCGGGCAGCCGCCGCGGCCGCCGCTCGGGCACACGCCGCCCGCAGCAGCGGCCGGGCAGTCCACTTCCCTGGCGTGTCCAACCTGGTCGGCACAATCTCGGTGCATCAGCTGCTCGCCGGGTCCTCGATCGACCGGGCCCGGGTGCTCGCTGTTGGTGACGCAGACCCCGAGATGGTGGTGGTCACCCGTGATCACGTTCGTCCCCTCTGGTCAGGCGGGCAGCTCGTCCTCTCCACCCAGACGGCCGTTGGGGGGACGCTGGTCCCGTTCGAGACACCCGACCCCAGCCCCTGCTGCGCCGACCACCGCTGACCAGACTCGGGTCCTTTCACTGGAGCACATGCAGGCGGATACGCTGACGCAGATGACGACGCACACGTTGGCCGAGATCGTCGCCACCTTGGAGTCTCTCTACCCGAAGCGATGGGCCGACGACGGTGATGCCATCGGACTCATCGTGGGCGACCCCGGCGCCCCCGTGACCAAGGTGCTGTTTGCGGTGGACCCTGTGCGAGCGGTCGTCGAC
>JACDHG010000003.1 GCA_013821195.1 Propionibacteriales bacterium | reverse complement strand
GTCAACCGCACGGTCACGTGTCCGTCCCCGTGCTTGATCGCGTTCTCGACGAGGTTCGCCACGATCTGCGCGAGCTTGTCACGGTCGACCCAGACGCTCGGCTTCCCCTCCGGCTCGAACGTGATGGCGCGTTCACCTGGCGCACTCAGGGGTTCGAGCTGCTGCGTGATCGCGTCGACGAGATCGACGGGCTCCTTGCGAACCGAGAGGCGCCCCGTGTCGATGCGGGCGACGTCGAGCAGCTCTCCGATGAGCCTGGTGAGGCGGTCGGCGTCCGCGTCGACGGTCCGCAGCATGAGCTGGCGCTGCGAGTCGGTGAACCTGTCCCACTTGGACAACAGGGTCGCCGTGAAGCCCTTGACCCCGGTCAGCGGTGACCTGAGCTCATGGGCGACCGTGGCGACCAGGTCCGAGTGCTCGCGGTCAACCCGCTCCCGCGACCGCGCATCGCGCAGGCCCAGGCTGACGACCGCGACGTCACCGCCGGGGGACTCACGGTGCAGCCGGGCGGTGACGAGGACCTCCCGCCCCGACTGCGCCTGCCAGGACGTCTCGAGCATCCTGCTGCGGATCCCGATGCCGTCGTACGGACTCACACAGCCGTACCAGTCGTTCCCGTCGAGATCCTGTAGGGCCACGACTGCAGACAGGTGTGAGCCGACACACTGTGCGCGCGCGATCCCGAGCAGCGTGACGGCAGCGGCATTGACATGCGTGACGGAGCCCGCCGCGTCGGCGACGACCACTCCGTCGGGCAGCAGCTCGAGCAACCACGCATCATCCACCTGCGAACCGGACCTTCCCTCTGTCGACGTCGACAGACTAACGTCCAGATCGTCGAGCGCGCCGATCAGCAAGAACGATCACGTGCAGCCGCGCCCCGGTTGCCACCATGGTTCACAAGGCCCTTCCCGACCGACAAAGTGAGCGAGCGCCGTTGTGACACATCCCGCCCCGGCCCCATTGGCCCGGCGGCTCGGCACGGGCGACGCGCTCATGGTCGGGCTCGGGGCGATGATCGGCGCCGGCGTGTTCGCGGCCTTCACTCCTGCGGCGGCAGCGGCCGGCTCGGGTCTGCTGTTCGGGTTGGCGATCGCCGCGGCGGTCGCCTACTGCAACGCGGTGTCGTCTGCACAGCTTGCCGCGCAGTACCCGACCTCCGGAGGGACCTACATCTACGGGCGCGAGCGGCTCGGACCGTCCTGGGGGTTCGTGGCCGGCTGGGGGTTCGTCGTCGGTAAGACCGCATCGTGTGCGGCGATGGCGCTGACGTTCGCGGCGTACGCCGTCGATGGGGCTGGGTGGGTGCAGCGACTTGTCGCGGTGGCCGCGGTGCTCGTGCTCACGACGGTCAACCTGCTGGGTATCACCCGGACAGCAGCACTCGCACGTGTGCTGGTCGCCCTGACGCTGCTGGCGCTGCTGCTGCTCGTCGTGGTGATCGTCTGGAAGCAGGACTCCGCTGGGTCGCAGCCGAGTCCCTGGCGAGAGCTCAGCTCCTCCAGCCCGCTCGGCGTCCTGCAGTCGGCGGGACTGCTCTTCTTCGCCTTCGCCGGTTACGCACGGATCGCCACGCTGGGCGAGGAGGTCCGTGACCCGGGCAGGACCATCCCCCGCGCCATCCTGCTCGCCCTGGCGATCACGGCCGCGGTCTATGCCGCCGTCGCGATCTGCCTGCTCATCACACTCGGGGCCGACGGCATCGCTGCGACGCCGACACCACTTGTCGAGGCAGCGAGGGCGGTCGACGCCGCGTGGCTCGGTCCCGTTGTCCGCGCAGGTGCCGTCGTCGCCAGCCTCGGTGCCCTGCTCGCGCTCGTCGCGGGGGTTGGACGGACCAGTTTGGCGATGGCACGTCACGGTGACCTCCCACGGTGGCTGGCGGGCGTCGACGAGCGTCACCACGTGCCGCACCACGCCGAGATCGCTGTCGCACTCGTCGTGGTGGCGCTGGTGCTGACCACCGATCTGCGCGGCGCGATCGGCTTCTCGTCGTTCGGTGTCCTCGTGTACTACGCCGTCGCCAACGCCGCCGCGGTGACCCAGTCGAAGGAGCACAGGAGGCGGCCGCGAGCGGTCAGCATCGCCGGACTGGTCGCCTGCCTGACGTTGGTCGGCACGCTTCCCACCGAAGCGGTCGTGAGCGGGGCCGTCGTGCTCGCCACCGGCCTCGCGGGTCGTGCGCTCGTCCGGCGCCGGCGGAGCCGGTGACCTCCTGCCGCGTCACCTGTCTGAGCGGCGCTGGCGTTGCACGCGGGCTGTCGCGTACAGGCACACCGCGGCGGCGGTGGCGAGGTTGAGGCTCTCGGCCCTGCCGTAGATGGGGACTCTGACGACGGAGTCGGCGAGCGCCGCGTGCTCGGCCGGCAGGCCCCGCGCCTCGTTGCCGAACAACCAGGCGGTCGGTCGGGCCAGCGCGGCGTCGTCGAGAGCGTCGAGCGTGAGAGTGCCGTCACCGTCGGCGGCGAGCACCGTCAGCCCGCCGTCGCGCAGGCACGTCACCGCCTCGTCGACTGGTTGGCCGGAGACGACCGGCAGGTGGAACAGCGACCCCACCGTCGCCCGAACCGTCTTGCCGTTGTAGGGATCGACCGACGCACCTGCGAGCACCACAGCATCAGCACCCACCGCATCGGCGCAGCGGATCACGGCACCGGCGTTGCCGGGGTCACGGACGTCGGCGCAGACCACGACGAGGCTGGGGCGCTGTGCGATGACGTCGTCGAGGGGTACGTCGACGAAGCGGCAGACGGCCACGACGCCCTGCGGGCGCACCGTTTGGGCGAGTCCAGCGAGGGCCTCCGGTGCCACCGCGTGCCAGGCGGTGCGCGCACCTCTGACGGCTTCGCACAGGTCCGCGTGCCGGCTTTCGGCGTCGTGGGTGGCGAAGACCTCGACGACGCATCCCTCACCAGCAGAGCTCTTGAACGCCAGCGCCTCGCGCACCGCGTGCGGACCCTCGACGAGGAAGAGCCGTTCGGACCTGCGAGAAGCGCGCCGGGCGAGCTTGCGGGCCGACCTCACTCGCGGTGACCGAGAGGTCATCAGCTCAGGGCTCGACACTGGCGTGCTCCTGCTGTGCAGATCAGACTGCGATCAGGCGGGCTGACCAGGCAGGACCGATCAGGCGGACGCCTTCTCGGCGTTGGCCGGGGCGCTCGGGGTGGGCACGTTGGCCTTGGCGACCTCGACGAGCGTCACGAAGGCGGCGTTGTCGTTGACAGCCAGGTCGGCGAGGATCTTGCGGTCGACCTCGACACCAGCCAGGCGCAGTCCCTGGATGAACCGGTTGTAGGTCATCCCGTGTGCTCGCGCAGCCGCGTTGATCCGCTGGATCCAGAGCCGGCGGAAGTCGCCTTTGCGAGCCCGACGGTCCCGGTAGCTGTACATCAGGGAGTGGGAGACCTGCTCCTTCGCCTTGCGGTACAGGCGCGAGCGTTGTCCCCGATACCCGGCTGCCCGCTCCAGGGTCTCCCGGCGTTTCTTGTGGGCGTTCACTGCCCTCTTGACGCGTGCCACGTTGGTCACTCCTAGCAATCTGTGCGGCTGCCCGCAGCTGTGTGGATGCGGGACGGTTACCGGCCGAGAAGCTTCTTGATCCTCGGCTTGTCCGCGGGAGACACCTCGACGGTCCCGCTCATCCGGCGGGTCATGGTCGAGGGCTTCTTCTCGAGGTTGTGGCGCTTGCCGGTCTTCTGGCGCACGATCTTGCCCGAGCCCGTGATCTTCACGCGCTTCTTCATCCCTGAGTGGCTCTTCATCTTCGGCATGGTGCCGCTCTCCGTCTCTCGTCGCCCGCGCGCGCTGGCGCGGACTGCGGTTCGCTGCTCTCGGTCGGGTGCTCCGTCATCCGTTGGTCACACGTCAGAGATCTCGGGGTCGAGGCTCTCCGACCGACGAGCTGCCTTCTTCGGCTCATCCTTGGCTGCCGCGGACCGCTCCTTGTGCTCGGCACGCTCGGCGTCACGATCTGCCGCCTTGGCGGCCGCCCGCTCACTGCGCTCGGCCTTTGCCTCGAGCTTGGCCTCGGACTTCTTCTTGTGCGGACCGAGCACCATGATCATGTTGCGGCCGTCCTGCTTCGGCGAGGACTCGACGAACCCGAGCTCCTCGACGTCACCGGCCAGCCGTTGGAGCAGCCGGAACCCGAGCTCGGGTCGATGCTGCTCACGGCCCCGGAACATGATCGTGATCTTCACCTTGTCGCCCTCTTTGAGGAAACGCACCACGTGACCCTTCTTGGTCTCGTAGTCGTGGGCGTCGATCTTCGGGCGCAGCTTCATCTCCTTGATGACCGTGTTGGTCTGGTTGCGCCGCGTCTCGCGGGCCTTCTGTGCGGTCTCGTACTTGAACTTGCCGTAGTCCATGAGCTTGCAGACCGGCGGGCGCGCCGTGGGTGCGACCTCGACAAGGTCGAGGTCGGACTCCTGGGCGAGCCGCAGGGCGTCGTCGATGCGGACGATACCGACCTGTTCCCCGTTGGGTCCGACGAGGCGTACCTCAGGGACGCGGATACGGTCGTTGACGCGCAGCTCCGTGCTGATAGGTCCTCCTGGTTGGTGGGAAGATAGGTTCCTCGCCCGTCGGCCGCCCCGCTGCCCGGTGGTGACCGGACAAAGAAAACGGCTTCCGCGCCACGCGGAAGCCACCAGCGCACCCCCTCAGGAACAGGGGTACGGCGAGACGCCCGAGGGCTTCTCGCGACCGGACCCGACGACCGAGAGGTCGGTGCGGGTGGGAGGTGGTCTCCGCTTGCGCCACTGTCACAACAGCACCGGTGAGGGCGCCATTCCGCCGTACGACGGGGATGACAGGTAGGTCAGTCCTGCACCTTACCAGTGCGTCCCTCGCCCGTCACATCGCCCGCGTTGACTCATCTGGCTTGTGGTCGTCAGGGCATCCGGTGGGCGTTTGCGGCGGGATATCGCGTCCGTCCTCGACCCGCGGAGCGAGCCGACGTCCGGCCTCCCCCGTGAGACGTCGCCTGCTCAGTCGAGCGCCGCGGTGAGCTCCAGGTGGACGCCGTCTGGGTCCTCGAACGACAAGATGGCCATCCCCACGTCGGTGAGGTCGGTGACCTCGCCATGCTCGATCCCGGCGTCGTCGAGCGCCTGATGCGCGGCGACGAGCTCGTCGCGCGACCCGACCTGGAAGCTGACGTGGTCGAGCCCGGTACCTTCGGAGTCGGCGCGCTGGCCGGGCGGCGCGACCGGGCGCAGCCCGAGGAGGGCACCCGACGGCGTCTGGTAGATCGTGCCGCCGTAGATGTCTGCAGGCGACCCGTTCACCTCCGGATCGTCGATATCGGCCGAGCGGTCGACCGCGACCGGCCATCCGAAGACCTGGTCGTAGAACGCCTTGGAGCGGGCGATGTCGGTGACGGTGAGGCGGACATGGGCGAATCCCTGGCTGTCGATAAGAGGCATCGCCACTATGTACCCATCCACCTCCGGTTCACTCGACGGGCGGCCTGACGCACGAGACTAGCTGGTCGGCGGCCGGTATCCGGTGGGATCCCCGGTGCCGAGGTCGACGATTGCCGCGACCGGTCCCCCGCCCTCGGGACCTTGGTGTGCGGCCGACACCGAGACGAAGACGGCCGGGTCGCCCGTCACCGCAGCGGTGACGCCACCGACACAGGACTTGATCTGGCGGTGCCAGTGCACGTCGGAGTCGTCGAGCATCGCGTTACGGCGGCCATGGACAGTGCCGTCCTGCGACGCCTCGCACTTGAGGAAGACGTTGACGAGACGGCCGTCGAGGTCGGTCCAGTGCGGACGATCCGGGAGGTGGAGACCGGCATCCCTGATCGCAGCCCACACGCCGTCCTGGTCCAGCGCATCTCGCATCACCGAGTGGCCGACCCGGTACCGTCCGCCGACGCCGGTGGCGTTGCCGACGACAACCACCTGCGCCTGGTCGAGCTCGACCCCCGAAGAGCACGATGCCACCGCCGAGAACAAGCTCCGGTCGTTCATCACGTCCTCGTCGCCGGGCATGTCGATCTCGCCGAGCCCGACGGCGACGCCGAGCGCCGTGCAGCCGTTGGAGAGATCCATCGACTGGTGAGTCTCCTCGGTCCAGACCGTCTTGCCGCGCACCTTGGCGTCTCGGATGGTGTGGATCGTGAGCAGCGGCGTCTTCGTCTGCACGTAGTGGACGTCGGCGGGGTCGGTGATCCCGGCGCGCCCCATGGCCTCCTTGACTGCGGCGGCGACCTTCGTCACCATCGCAACCCTGCCGATGTCCTCGGGGTGGAGCTGCTCACTCATGGCGAACCCGACGGTCAACCGCGGCTCGTCCGTCTGCTCCGCAGCCCCGGGGGGAAGCGTCGCGAAGATCGTGGCGTGCGGGCTGATGACACCATCGGTGCCTCCCGACCACACGATCGGGACCTGCTTCACCTGCTGCGCCGAGCGGCTGCCCCTCTCGACCAGGACCTCCCGGAACGCACGGTCGGCGATGATGCGGGTGTAGTCGTTCACGCCGCCGTTGCCCTCGGTCTTGCCGATGACGGCGAGGACGCGGTCGGCCTCGATGACGCCCCCGTCGATCAGCTCTGCGAGACCGCTGGCGTCCGACACGTGCTTGATCGGCACCTTGCGTACTTCGATGGGTTCCGGCATGGGATCCTCTCGTGGCTGACTGTGGCTCAACCTGGTACGACGACGGTGCCGGACTCGCCCCTGACCCCGGCCACGATGTTGCTCAGACTGGTGATGACGCCGATGCTGCCCGACTGCTCGACGAACCGGCAGACCGCATCGACCTTCGGCCCCATCGAGCCGCTCGCGAAGTGACCCTGCGCGGCAAAGCCCCGCAGGTCGGTGACGCGAACCTCTGCGATCGGCGCCTCAGCGGCGGTGCCGTAGCCGAGAATCGCATGGTCCACGTCGGTGGCGATGACCAGCCGCTCGGCGCCGATCACCTCGGCAAGGAGGGCCGCGCCGAGGTCCTTGTCGATCACGGCTTCGACTCCGCGCAGGCGACCGTCAGGGTCTCTGACGACGGGGATGCCTCCGCCGCCGTTGGCCACCACGACGTACCCCGCGTCGACGAGCGTGCTGACTACTCCGGCATCGAGGATCTCGCGTGGCTCTGGCGAGGCGACGACCCGTCGCCAGCCCTTGCTGCCGCGGTCCTCGAACTGTTGGCCGTGCTCGATGAGCGCAGCCGCCTCGTCGCGCGACAGGTACCGTCCGATCGGCTTTGACGGCTTGCTGAAACCCGGGTCGTCCTGGTCGACTCGGGTCCGCGTCACGACGGCGGCGGTCGGACGTCGTACGCCGCGACGGGCCAGGGCCGGCTCCAGCGCATCCATCAGGACGAAACCGAGGGTGGCTTGTGTTTGAGCACCGCACCAGTCGAGCGGCACCGGGGGCACGACGCCCGCGGAGAGCTCGTTCTTGACCAGCAGGTTGCCCACCTGGGGCCCGTTGCCGTGCGTGATCACGACGTCGACCCCAGCCGCCACCAGGTCCGCAACCGCGTCCATCGCGATCTCAGCGGCGGCGATCTGGTCCTCGGGGCTCGCGCCGCCGTCGGCGGCTGTCATCGCGTTGCCCCCCAGCGCGACCAGCACCGTCATGGCCGGCTCCACGCCGCCACCAACCGGCAGACGTGCGGATCCTCGCTACCGAACACCGCGAGCCCTTGCCCCTCGACGCGACTGACGATGCGGCCACCTGACGCCTCGATCTCCGAGACGATCAGGTCAGGGTCAAGGAACGATCGTCCCCTGCCGGGGAGGACGTGGGACAGGGCGGCATCGCGATCCGTGCGGAACTCGGCGAAGAACAGGCCACCGCGGCGTAGCGACATCTGCGCCACTCGCCAGAGGTTGGCGCGGCCGACCTCGGTGATCGAGTGAAGGAAGAAGCGCGCATAGAGATCCGGCGGCTCGGCCTGGCGACTCAGGCGCGCGCCGAGGATGAGCGCCGCACGCGTGTCGACGATGTTGAACACCTCGAACCTGGCGTCGAGGCCCTTGCTACGGTTGCGTCGCCGAGCACCGGCGATGGCGGTCACCGCGTAGTCCAGACCCAGCACGGGCCGTCCACGGCGCGCCATCCAGAGCGCGTCCCGTCCAGTGCCGGTGCCGATGTCGACGAGCAGTCGATGTGACGGCTGCTCCCTCGCCACCCACCGGGCGAAAGCACTCGGTTTTCGGGGGACGAGGTCGGGGGACTTCTTCTCGAAGGTGTCCCAGTACTTGCGGCCGCGGCTGAGTCCGCCGTACCAACCCTCGAGCCTGCGCCGCAGTCCAAGGGACCTCGCATACTCGAAGGAGGGGTCGGGGACCCGCCATCCGGGTCCGTACGTCAACGTGAGCAGCGACTCCGGGTCGGCGGGCACAGGCACCTCGCGGCCGAGCATCGTCACGGTCCCCAACGGCAGCATCGTCTCCCGGGGCACCTTCACGCCGACGTCGGACGGCATGTAGAGGACACCCTCGACCCATGCACAGGTGAAGACGTCGGCCCGTCGCGCCTGACCGCCGCCGAGGTCGAGCCGGGTGTTGATGCGGACGGCCGAACCCCGGCGCGCCGGCCAGCCGTTCTCATGGAGGACCCGTGCGACCTGGAACGCCTCGCGGGCGACGTCGACCGGATGTTCGAACGCGCTGAGGTACCCCACGTCGATGTCGTTGTCATGGCCGATCGGTGCCCCGTCACGCACTGCCCCGAGCAGCGTCCCGAAACAGATGAACGACGGCACCCCACACGTGTTGTTCATCGTGTCGAGCAGCGCCACGACCCGGTCCATGAGGCGACCCAGGCTCTCGTCGTCCTCCGAGGCGAGCGGCCGGATCAGCCGTCGCCACTTGTCGAGCAAGAGCGGATCCCCGCCCGGACCGACAACCGAGACCTCGCCGTCCTGCACGCCACCGAACCAGTGCTCGGCCGCCGCCACCTCGCGTCCGCTGACGTGCTCGCGGACCACCACGCGGCCGTGACCCACCAGGTGGGCGCGCAGGGCCCTCGGCCACCTGGTCCCAGCACCGCCCTGACGGGACGTCAGGTCCCGCGTGGGCAGGACGGACCAGATGTGCTGGCCGTTGATGAGCACGTCGTATGTCAGGTCATCGTCGAAGGGTCCTACCAGTGCGATTCTCTGGTCGGTGACGATGACCGAGATGTCGCCGCTCCTGCTCGGGCCGGTCACCGCGCGAGCCTTCGCGTCAGCCTCTTGCGCAAGGAGACCAGCTTCTTCGAGACGTCGGACTTCGGGGTCGCAGCGCTTGCCCCTGTCCTCATCGACGTGCCTGCATCACCAGTGGGGGCGGTGGTTGGGCGGCGACGCGCGGACTTCCGCCCTGCTCGAGCCTTCCGACGCCACTCGTCACGTTCCCGCGACAACGATCGCACCTGCGCGGTCAGTGTTGCGACCGTCCGAGCTGCCACGTCGACGATCTCTGGGTCCGTCACGTCGCCAGGGTTGGGATGCTCGGTCTCGGAACGAGGCGGAACCAGCTCCTCGAGGTCACCCGCGACGTCGTACCCCCGGTCTCCCAGGATCCTGACCTCCTCCACCGCGAGATCCCTCAACTCGTCCAGGTGGCGGCGCCGAAGCCCGAATCGGGCACCGTCTTGGGGGACGAGCACCTCGTGGCCCAGGTGGCCTCGCACCCACCTGTGCAGCTCCGGGTTCGGATGCAGCTCCGCAGGGAGGTACGGTTTCACCCTGAGCAGGAAGGCTGCCTGTGCTGCGCCCAGCGACTCGTTGCCCGCAGCCACATCCAGGTCGCATGACTCCGGTGGAATCTGGAGAACCCGGCACCATCTGCGCCAGAGCAGGTCCCTCGGTGCTCCCGGCCTCGGGACCGTGACCACGTGGACGAAGCGAGGGTCGACACTCGCGCCCCACCGGTCGAGGATCGCCGGCACGTCCTGTGTCGACCAACCCCACGGACCGCTGATCTCATGAGCCAGCACGCGGTCGACGAAGTCGTCGAGCGGCATCGAGACACGCATCTTGAGTGCCTCCTGCCACATAGCCGGGAACTGGCGGGCGTAGTCGCGCGCCGTGAGCACGACATGGACCTCGGCGGCGGCCAGGCGTTCGAGTGCCCGCCGGGCCTGCTCGGCGCTGGCCGCCCCGAAGAACTCGTGGGTGATCAGCGCCGTGCCAGACCAGGCGTCGATCTCGTCGCAGAGCCGGTCCCAGGCGGTCGGGGTCGGCGCAGCCGCGGCAGTGAGGTCGCGGACCGCCTCGGTGGCGTGGAAGTGATCCATCCGCTGACGACCGGGATAGAGCAGGCCGACGCCCCGCAACTTCTGTCGGTTGCGCCACATCACGGTCTGGAGGAACGTCGTGCCGCTCTTCGGGGCGCCGACGTGGACGAACACGCGCTCAGCCATGTCGCTCCCGCCGTGTCGACCGAGGTCGGCGGGTCGACGCAGTGGCCGGACCCGGCAGGCTCACAACGACTCCGAGTACTTCTCCAGCCGCTCCCGGAGCTTGTCCTCGTCGCGCTGCGAGATGGGGATCAACAGCTCCTGGACGACGTCGGTCAACTCGGCCAGCCTGCGGTTGAGCCTGCGGTTCTCCTGCACCTCTGACTCGAGCTCCTCGACCCGGCGCCGAAGCTGGGTGACCTGCCTGATGGTCTCCTGGGCGGTGACGGTCTCCGGAGCGCGCCCAGGTGTAGACCGGACCGGTTGGCGAGCGGGTGCGGGCGCAGGTGCGGGTGCGGGCTCGGGTGCGGACTCGGGTGCGGGCGGGACCGGGCGGAGTCCCGCAAGGCCGGTGCGGAGCTTGTCCCGCACACTTCGGACCGACTTCATCGAAACACCAACTCACCACTCGAGACTGCAGACACCTTGCCCACTGGGAATCGTCTCGCGACGGGGCCGACGGTGCGCACACGCTACTACACCCGAACTCACCGCATGCTGGCAGAGTCGCGACAGGCGCGGTCGAGATCAGTCAGGTATGTCGAGGCCCAGGTCGAGTCGTCGGTCGAGAAGCGCAAGCGCGCGAACGGCAGCCCCTCGGACAGCTTCCTGCGCGTCGTCGAGCGCTCCCTCGACCGCGGCGACGTGTTCGGTGTCGCCGACCTTGCCAAGACAGCGGATGGCCGTCGCCCGGACCCGGGGCAGCTCGTGGTGGCTCAGGCGCTCCGCGCCGGGACCTGCCTCGCCGAGCTCCCGCAGCGAGGCGACCTTGAGACACATCTCGGCGGGACGCCAGTGCTCGTCACCGAGGTGCTCGACGACCACCGGCGCAGCCGACGGCGCCCATACGTACAGCAGTCCGCGAGCACCCCACGTCCGCGGCCAGTAGTCGTACCAGCTGGGGTCGAAGGCAGCGGCGCGGCAGTTCCGGCCGAGGTAGTCCAACATCTCCACGAAGTCGTGCGGGTCGGCGCCGGCGATCAGGTCGGAGCACCACCCGGCTGCCTCACGCTCCCCCACCCGCCGCCCCAGCTCCGTGATGAGCTGTCGGGGGCTGCCGTCAGGGTCCGTCGGCGCAGGCAGCCTCCCTGTCGGACGCATCCGAGAGGCACCCGGCGGGCTCATCCGAGCGTCACGCCGACCGGGTTGTTCTCGTGCTCGGGCCTGTGCCACGTCCCGCCGCGACAGGTCACGAGTCGCCTCATCCTCACATCCTGACAGGCCGGTCCGACCGCCGCCTAAGGTAGGCAGGCTATTAGGCGCTCACAGATACGGCGTTGTCCCGATGTGCAGGCGTGCCTTAGAGCGCGAGAGTCGACTCATCAACCAACCGAGATGAGGAGACAGTCATGCTGCCGATCCCAGGCCCGTTCATCGCCGCCGAGCTCGACTTCCACCGCGAGCGCATCACCAAGGACTTCGCCGACATCGCGATGCGGCGCCGGTACCGGCTGGAACGCCGCGAGTCACGTCGGCGCTCCGCCGAGGAGCGGTCTCGCCGCAGCCGCGTGCCGCGCGCCGCCGGCGCCCGCTGACCGTGTCGGAAAGCGGCGCTGTCAGCCTTCTCGACGCACAACCGGCCGAGTCCCCCCCGGAGAGCACCCGGTCGTCGGTCGTGGCAGGGAAGATGGAAGATGTGTCACCTGAGTCCTTGCTGCGACCGATGATCGGCCGGTCCGACGAGCTGCTGACCCTCGTCGGGCTTGTGGGGCTCACGAGCGACGATGACTCCGCCTCCGGTGCCGTCGTCATCTCCGGCGACGCCGGCGTCGGCAAGAGCCGGCTGCTCGCCGAGCTTCATCATCGGGCGCATGACGCCGACTGGCGGGTCTTGCTCGGCCACTGCCTCGACTTCGGCGACAGCGCGCTGCCCTACCTCCCGTTCACCGAGATCTTCGGCCGGCTCGCCACCGAGTTCGGCGAGCTGGCTGACTCCGTGGCCCGCGCCCACCCCGCCGTACGCCGTTTGATGCCCGGCCGGCGCACCTCCAACGACACCCAGCCGACGACCTCGGAGCCGATGGACCGCGCCGACCTGTTCGAGTCGGTCCACGCGACGCTCGCCGCCCTTGCCGTCGACGCACCGGTGCTCGTGCTGATCGAGGACCTGCACTGGGCCGACCAGTCCACCCGCGACCTGCTGAGCTTCTTGTTCTCCCGGCGCTTCGACGGTCCCGTGCGGCTCGTCGCCACCTACCGGAGCGACGACCTGCACCGCCGTCACCCGCTCCGGGCGTCCGTCGCCGAGTGGAGCAGGCTGCCCGGCGTTGCTCGGCTGCAGCTCGATCCACTGAGCGAAGGTCACGTCCGCTCTCTCGTGGCAGCTCTGCACCCCGCGCCGCTGCCCGAGTCCGCCATCCACACCATCGTCGCCCGCGCCGAGGGCAATGCCTTCTTCACCGAGGAGCTCGTCGTGGCGACCGACCGGAGCAGCCGAGGCGGGCGCTCACTCCCCGACGACCTTGCCGATCTCCTGCTGCTGCGGCTCGACTCGCTCGACGAGCACAGCCGGCAGGCACTTCGCGCAGCGTCGGTGGCCGGTCGCCGCGTGTCCCACCAACTGCTGTCCCGCGTCGCCGGACTGTCGGCGGGTGATCTTGACCGTGCCATCCGCACCGCCGTCGACAGCAACGTGCTGCTCGCGGTCGGCGTCGACGGATATGCCTTCCGGCACGCCCTGCTGGCTGAGGCGGTCTATGACGACCTGCTGCCTGGTGAGCGAACCAGGCTGCACCGCGCCTACACAGTCGCGCTCAGCGATCCCGCGGTCACGAGCACGGCGGCCGAGGTCGCCCGGCATGCCCGCGCGTCCCACGACCTGGAGACCGCGGTCCGCGCGAGCATCGAGGCGGGTGACGAGGCGATGTCGGTGGCCGGACCCGACGAGGCTGCGCACCACTACCAAGTGGCCATGGAGATGGTCGCCGACCCTCAGCGCGGCGGGCTAGACCTCGGGCCTGCCGAGGTCGTCACACTGTCTATCAAGGCCGCCGACGCCGTGGCGGCGGCCGGACAACCGCTGCGCGCGGTGCAGCTGCTGCGCGATCAGGTCGCGCAGCCAAGTGCCGGACTCCTCGACGAGGACCGCGCCCGTCTCCTGCTCGCCCTGGCCTCGGCAGCGGTGCTGACGGACAACGACCTCGACGTGCTGGTCACAACAGCCGAGGCCCTCTCGCTCGTGGCGTCGGACCCGCCGTCGGCGTTGCGAGCCCGGCTGCTTGCCATCGCGGCCCGCGCGTATGCCGCCCGCGGGCGTGACGAGGAGTCGGTCAACACTGCCAATGAGGCGCTCGCCCTGGGCCGGCAGCTCCGGTTGCCCGAGGTGATCGCCGACGCGACGACCACGATGACCCGGCTCGACGAGCGCAACGGCGACCCCCAGGCATCACGCAAGGCGCTCGCCGACATCGTCTCGAAGGCACGCGCCGATCACGACGTGGCCAGCGAGCTGCGCGGGCTGCACAACCTCGGCGGCGTCTACTACGAGTCCGGCCAGGTCGCCGAGGCGCATGCGTCGTACGTCGAGGCATACTCGCGCACCGTCGAGCTCGGCCGGCCGTGGGCGCCGTACGGCCTCGACGCCAGGTTGCTGGCCGGCTTGACCAGCTACGTGGCGGGAGACTGGGACGACGCCGCCCGCACGCTCGACGTCACCGGCGAGGCGCCACCCGCCCCGGCGGAGGCGGCCCTTGCCTCGGTCGCGATCCAGATCGCGGCCGGGCGCGGCGACGTGACCGCTCTCGACCGGGTGCCAGGGCAGCAGCCATGGTGGGACCGCGACGGCATGCTGTCGGTTCTGAGCGGCGGCGCCCTCATCGACCTGCACGGCGACCGCGGCGATCTCTGCGCCGCGTTGACCGCGCACGACCACGTGCTCGAGGTCATCCTCGACCTCTGGCAGAGCCGCTACTTCCTTGCCCGCATCCGCCTCGGGGCACTCGTCCTCGGGCAGCTCGCGACCCGGGCGGTCACGTCCGGCGAGGCGGAGCGGGCCGAGCTGACCGCGCGCGGTGCGGAGCTGGGGGCAGACGCCGAGGAGACCCTTGCCCGGGGTCTGCGTCGCTTCAAGTTGGTCGGGCCCGAGGGACTCGCCTGGGCGTCGCGCGGCCGTGCCGAGATCCGGCGGCTGCGCTGGACAGGCGGCGTCGGAGACTCCGACCAGGACGCCCTCGTGTCAGCCTGGGAGGAGACGGTCGAGGCGTTCGAGACCTTCGGCCACGTCTTCGAGACCGCGCGGTCCCAGGCGCGGCTGGCGGCCGTCCTGCGGGCGGCTGGCCGCACGGCGCAGGCCCGCCAAGTGATCGCCACCGCTCGGGCTTCGGCCCAGCGACTCGGAGCCGGGCCGCTGCTGGCGGAGCTGCGCGGGCTCGGCGCGGCCGCGCCGCGGGGTGACAGCAGGTCCCGACGCGGCGACCGGCTGACCGCTCGCGAGCACGAGATCCTCGCCCTGGTCGCCTCGGGACGTAGCAACGGGGACATCGCCAGCCAGCTGTTCATCAGCACCAAGACCGTGAGCGTCCACGTCTCCAACATCTTGGCGAAGCTCGGAGCCGCCGGACGCACCGAAGCCGCCGCGCTCGCCAGGCGAGACGGCCTCCTCGGATGACCCCGCGCGATTGCGGGGAAGCGCAACGCGCCGATGAACGCATGCGGATTCCCGCAGTTCGCGGTCAGGTCAGCAGGTCGACGTCCGCGTGAGTGGTGCCCCCCGAGAGCCGACGGTAGCCGGGCCCGCGGTCGAAGAACGGGTCACCCTGCACGGCCACCCGCTCGGTTCGAGCCGCCCGTTGCTCGTCGCGAAGGCGGGACGAGGCTTT
Source organism: Propionibacteriales bacterium (assembly GCA_013821195.1). GTDB lineage: Bacteria > Actinomycetota > Actinomycetes > Propionibacteriales > Nocardioidaceae > JACDHG01. The sequence goes on along the minus strand of JACDHG010000003.1, from coordinate 22,611 downwards.
CGCGTCGACGATGACGTCGGGACCGTGGCGCTCGAGTATCACGCCGTAGTCGTCCCGCGCCCCGGCGACCGACACCTTGCCCCATGAGACGTCACGGGCCACATCGTCATACGCACGCTCGAGCGGGTCACCCCAGCCTCCCCCGCCGGTGGTGCGGATCCGGATGACCTGTCCCGCGGCCACCGGCTCCGCGTCGGCCAGCGCGCCGACCACGCGCTCGTCGGGTCCGCCGAGGTCGACGGTGACGTCGAACGACTTGCCTGCCTTACCGCCCTTGACACCCCAGCAGGCGAGGATCGAACGGTCGGCGATCGACATGAAGTGGGCGTCCGTCAGCATCCGGATGTGCTTCTCGTAGCCGCACCCACCACGATGCAGCCCCGCGCCTCCAGAGTCGATGGCGAGCCCGAGACGCTCGACCACGAACGGGAACCGACCTTCGCTGAACTCCGTCGGCAGGTTCCGTGAGTCGGGTACGACGTGGATGGTGTCCTCGCCGTCGGCGTAGCAGCGCCCGCCGGACCCGCCGCCGAGCACCTCGCGCATCAGGTACGGCTGGCCCTCGAGGTCGTCGCCGTACACCCCGGTGTAGCGGATCGTCTCCTGGTCGGCAGGCATCCGACCGTCGACGGCCTTCGCGAGCACGCCCGCCAGCACCCCGAGCAGCCGCAGGATGACGAAGGTTCGCGCGTTCGTGGGAGCCGGGAAGACCGGGGTGAGCAGGGTCCCCGGCGGGGGAAACCGCATCTCGATCAGCGGCACAACCCCCTCGTTGACGTCGATCTCGGCCATCCGCTCCGGGGAGTCGGCGAGGTTGCGCAGGATGGGCGCGAGCCACTTCTTCAAGAAGTTGCCGTCGGCGTAGTCACCGCAGTGGTTGATCGGGCCTCGCGCCTGCGGCGCCGTCCCGTCGAAGTCGATGATGATCCGGCCACCGTCGTCGGCCACCTTCGTCAAGGTGATGCGCTGGGTGTGCAGCCGGGGCTCCTCGACGCCGTCGTGCTCGGCATAGTCCTCCCAGACGAAGGTGCCCTCGGGGATCTTGGCGAGGATCTCGCGCCGGAACGTCTCAGTCGTCTTGGCGAGGATCGCGTCGAAACAGGCCTCGACCCGGTCCTGGCCGTAGCGGGCGAACAGCTCCGCCATCCGGCGCGCGCCCATCAGGCAGGCGGAGCACTCGGCGTCGAGATCCGCCGCCAGCGACTCCGGCATCCGCGAGTTCCGGGTCATGATCTTCAGCGCCTGCTCGCAGGGGACCCCCTCGTCCCACAGCTTGATCGGCGGCACCATCAAGCCTTCCTCGAACACGGAGGTGGCGTTCGACGGCATCGACCCGGGCACCGATCCCCCGATATCGTCATGGTGCCCGAACGCCTGCACGAACGCGACGACCTCCCGCCCACAGAAGACCGGCGCGGTGACGCACAGGTCGGGCAAGTGGCCGATGCCGCCTTCTGACAGGTAGACGTCGTTGTGGAAGAAGACGTCGCCCGGCCGCATCGTCTGGATCGGGTAGTCCCGCACGACCGGGTGCACAAGCGCGGAATACGACCGTCCGGTCAGCTTGCGCAGGTGGCGGTCGTGGATCCCGGCGCGGTAGTCGTGGGCGTCGCGGATCATCGGCGACCGCGCGGTGCGCCCGATAGCCGTCTCCACCTCCTCCTCGACAGAGGCAAGGTAGCCCTCGACGATCTCGACGAGCACCGGGTCCACCGCTGTCCCCGACTTGTCAGAACCTGAGGTCGTCATAGCGACCTGAGCTGCTGACAAGTCGGGGCGATGACGAGGTTGCCGAAGCGGTCGACGCTCGCCTCGAAGCCTGGGTGGATCGGCACCGTCGAGGAGAACTCCTCGACCACGGCGGGCCCGGTGACGGTGTCGCCCGCCCCCAGCCCCGCGCGGTCGTAGATCACCGTGTCCACCCAGTCGTCGAAGTAGACGGCGCGCTCGCCGGTGACGGCCGCCGCAGCGCCTCGTCCGGGCGCAAGCTCCGGGGGATCTGGCTTGCGAATGGGGCCGATGCCGGTCACCCGAAGGTTGACCCACTCCACCTGCTGCCTCGGGTCGTCGCGGAAGTGGTAGCCGTAGAGTCGCTCGTGCTCGGTGTGGAACGCCTCGACGACCCGGTCGAGCAGGTCTCGGGTGACCTTCCCGCCGGGGATGGCGACGCGCACCTCGAAGGCCTGACCGAAGTAGCGCAGGTCGGCCATCCGCGTGAACCGCCGCTGGCTCCGAAGGAACCCCTCTGCCGCCAGGTCGTCCTGAGCCTTCGAGAGCAGGTCGCCCAGGACGGCGATGAGGTCTACGAGGGTGAGCTCGGCGTCCTTCGACACCGCCGTCTGGACATAGTCGATGCGGACGTCGACGGTCAGCAGCCCGTATGCCGAGACGTTGCCAGGGCTGAGGGGCACCACCACGCCGCGCAGGCCCACGATGTCGACAAGCCGGCAGGCCAGCAGCGAGCCTGACCCACCGAACGTGACGAGGTGGAAGTCGCGGACATCGAGCCCCCTCTTCACGGTGACCTGGCGCAGCGCGTTCGCCTGGTTCCACGCCGATATCTCCACGATGCCGCGAGCACAATGCTCCGGACCGAGCCCCAACCGGCCCGCCAGCGCGTCGACCCCACCGCGGGCCAGATCCACGTCGAGTGGCACCTCACCGCCGAGCAGGTGCGGGGGCAGGCGACCGAGGAGGACATGCGCATCGGTGACGGTCGGGGCCGCGCCGCCCTTGCCGTAACACATCGGGCCGGGGTCCGCTCCCGCCGACCGGGGCCCAACCTTCAGGCTGCCCTCGGGGCTGACCCAGGCAATCGACCCTCCACCCGCGCCGACCGTGACCACGTCGAGCATCGCGATCTTGCTCGGGTACTCGCCCACGTGCCCCTCGGTCGTGAGCGTGGGGGTCCCGTCGACGACGACACACACGTCGGTGGACGTACCTCCGCCGTCGCACGTCACCACCTGGTCGAACCCTGCCCGCTGTGCCACGACGGCCGCACCAAGCGCACCCGCCGCAGGACCGGAGAGCACGGTGGTGATCGGCTGGTTGACGACCTCCCGCCCGCTGAGGACGCCGCCGTTGGACTTCATCACGTAGAACGGCACCCGACGCGGCTGACCCGACTCGTCCGCCGAGTACTCCGCGAGCCGGTCGGTGACGCCTGCGACGTAGCTCCGGATGCTCGGCTTGACGGCTGCGTCGACGAGCGTCGTCACCGATCGCTCGTACTCGCGGTACTCGCGCAACACCTCAGAGGAGATCGAGACGACGGCATCGGGATGGATCTTCACGAGGACGTCGCGCATGGCGAGCTCATGCTCGGGGTTGGCGTACGAGTGGAGGAAACAGACGCCGATCGTGCCGATGCCGGCGTCCTTGAAGAACTGGGCGGCCGCGCGCGCGGACTCCTCGTCGAACGGTCGGATCTGCGAGCCGTCCACGGCCAGCCTGCCGCGGACGGTCCTGACGCGGTCGGCCGGCACGATCCGCGGCGGCTTGACCCAGAAGTAGGAGTTGCCGTAGCCGTCCGGGACAGACTGCCTGGCGATCTCGAGGATGTGCTCGTAGCCCTCGGTGGTGATGAAGCCGAGGCCGTCCACCTTCCCCTCGAGCAGCCTGTTCGTCGCCACCGTCGTGCCGTGCGAGACGGCTGTGACGCTGTCGCCGCCGAGGCCGAGCTGCCCGAGGACCTTGTCGATCCCCGCCATGAAGCCGACGGCCGGGTCGGCGGGTGTCGACGGGGTCTTCGTGGTGGCAATCTCACCGCTGTCCTCGTCGACGGCCACGACGTCGGTGAAGGTCCCGCCCGTGTCGACACCGATCCTGACGCGTCGAGGCGCCGGCGACGGACCGCTCACGACTGGCGCCGGCGGCCGCTCAGCCAACCGCCGACCACCGCGCCGAAGAGTGCGGCGGCGGCACCGACCAGCGCACCCTGAACGAAGCCGCAGCTCCGACCGGACAGCGCCCCCGGGGCGCCGGGCGCCTCGTAGACTCCGGCGGTCGCCCCCGGCGTGGCGGCAGGCACGGCCGTCGGGTCGGCGACCGCGGCGCCGGGGGCGGCAGGCGTCGCCGCTGGCGACTTCCCGGTGAGGAGGTCGTCGACCGCATTGAAGAACTCAACCGCCGTCTTCTTGGCAACGCCGGTCAGCATCCGCTGGCCGACGCCACCGATCATGCCTCCGACGATGGCGTCCGCGTCATACGTCAGCGTCGTCGTGTCGCCGGACTCGGCGAGCGTGACGAGCACATCGGCCCCCACCGTCCCCGGGCCTCCGGCGCCGGCAGCCTTCAGCACGAACGTGTCGAGAGGGTGCTGCTCGGTCAGCCGCACCTCACCCGTGTAGACACCCTTGATCGAGGCGACTCCGGCGGTGAGCGTCATCCGGTAGGCGTCCTCGCCGATGGCCTCCAGCCGTTGGCACCCAGGGATGGTCCGCACCAGCACCGCGGGGTCGTTGAGCGCCGCCCAGACCTTGTCGCGTGAGGCATGCAACGTGGCCGAGCCGGTGACCTTCATCTGCCCTCCGTGGCGTGAGTGCCGAGGTGGCCGCCACAGGCGACCCGATGAGCCCATGGTGACGCATCACTAGGCTGACTGTATGCCGTTGCCCTTTCCTGGACCCTCCGCCCTGTTCGGTGCCGCCGGCAAGGGGCTCGACGCCGTCGAGCACGCGATGTCACTGGTGCCTCGCCTCGGTGTGGTCGTGGCCGAGGTCGAGCAGATCGTCGTACGGGTGCAGGCCGTGGTCTCCGGCATCGAGCAGACCCAGCAGCGCGCGGCTGCCGCGATCGACCAGACGGACACCGTGGTCGCCAGGGCAGCCGACCTGACAGCCAGGGCCGGTCCCCTGATCGAGCAGCTCGAGCAGTTCGAGCCCGCCCTGCTGCGACTGCAGCCGATCCTCGAACGCCTGGCAGAGACGACGGACCCCGACGAGGTGGTCGCGATCATCGCGATGCTCGACATGTTGCCCGATCTGGTCGACAAGCTCCGCGACGACATCGTGCCGATCCTCGACACGTTCGGAACGGTGGCGCCCGACCTGCGCGACCTCCTCGACGTGTCGAAGGAGCTCAACGAGATGCTCGGGGCCATCCCCGGTCTCGGCCGCGTCAAACGCAAGATCGAGGAACAGCAGGACGAGGACGATCTCCGCGCTGACGAGACCCCTCCGCCGGCCCCTGACCGCAACCGCTGACCACCGGGGTGGTGGGAGGATGCGCCGAGCGTCACCGTCCGGCGTGACGGCGGCGCAGCTCGAAGAGCTCGCTCGGGGAGATGGGCATTGCCGCGATCGCGAACCCCTCGGCATCCTCGATGGCTGCGGCGATCGCGGCGGAGCCGGGGATGACACCTGCCTCGCCGGCCCCTTTCACTCCGAGCGGGTTCAGCGGTGACGGCGTCTCCAGATGGTCGATCTCGATGTGTGGGACCTCGCTCGCGTAGGGCATCAGGAAGTCCATGTACGACGCGTTGAGCAGCTGACCCGCCGCGTCGTACTCCATCCGCTCGTAGAGCGCGCCGCCTACGCCTTGGGCAACCCCCCCATGCACCTGCCCCTCGACGATCATCGGGTTGATCACCGTTCCGCAGTCGTGTACGACGCAGTAGCGCAGGATCTTGATCTCGGCTGTCTCGGGGTCGGTCTCCACCACGACGGCGTGCATGCCGTTGGCGAAGGTCGAGCGCAGCGGCGAGTAGTAGTCGGTGCCCTCGAGTCCCGGCTGGTCGTTCTCGGGCACAGGGGGCACGCTGGGGTCTGCCGGCGCCGCGAACTGGGTCGCGCGAGTGGCGCCTGCATCGAAGGCGTAGCGCAGCGGGTTCGACAGCACGGCGACCGCTCCCAGGTCGATCTGCGACCCCGGTGAGCCCTTCACCTGCACGTGGCCGTCGACGATCTCGAGGTCGTCGACCGAGGCCTCGAGGGCGTTGGCGGCGATCCGCAACGCCTTGGCGCGGACCTTCCGAGCGGTCAGCGCCACCGCGCTTCCAGACATCACGGCGGTGCGCGACGCGAAGGTCCCGACGGCGTACTTGAACCGGCGGGTGTCACCCGTGGTGACCCGGATCCGATCCATGCTGACGCCGAGCTCGTCCGCGACGATCTGGGCGAGCATCGTCTGGTGGCCCTGTCCCTGCGTGGTCAGCCCTGTCGACACGACGACCGAGCCGTCGGTCTCGATGCGCAGGTGTCCCCCCTCGTAGGGGCCGACCCCGGTGCCCTCGACGTAGCACGCAACGCCGATGCCGACCTGGCGTCCCTCAGCACGGGCCGCGGAGCGATAGCTCTCGAAGTCGTCCCAGCCGACGAGCGCCTTGAGCTTGGCCAACGACGCCGGGAAGTCCCCTGAGTCGTAGATGAGGGGGCGACCGTCCTGGAAGATCAGGCCGTGGTCGAAAGGCATCTCCTCCGGCTGGATGAAGTTGCGCTCGCGGACGACCGTGCGGTCGAGCCCGAGGTCGGCGGCGATGGCGTCCATGACCCGCTCCATCACGAAGCAGCCCTGGGGGCGACCGGCGCCGCGGTACGGCGTCACGATGACCGTGTTGGTGTAGAGGCTCTGGAACTCGACGCGATAGGCCCCAGGCTTGTAGGGGCCGAGCAGCTGGGTGGAGGTGATGATCGGGACGATGAGGCCGTACGGCGTGTAGGCGCCGTTGTCGTGCCAGAAACGGACTGACAAGCCGCGGAGGTGGCCGTCGTCGTCGTAGCCGAACTCGACCTCGTGCAGCTGACCGCGTTCGTGTGCCGAGGAGACGAAGTGCTCGCGCCGGTCCTCGACCCACTTCACCGGCTGCCCGAGCCGCAGCGCGGCCCACGGCACCAGGATCTCCTCCGGCCACGGGTGCACGATCTTGACACCGAAGCCGCCTCCGACGTCGGGGGTGACGACCTCGACCCGGTCCACGGGAAGCGACAGCTTGGCGGCGACCGCCTGGCGCACCGACGTCGACGTCTGCGTGGACGTGTGCATCAACAGCGACTCGTCGTCAGGGTCCCACCGGGCCAGCACCCCCTTGCCCTCCATCGGCATGGACGCGCTGCGCTCGATCGACAGCGACAACGTGGCGCGGTGCCCGGCGGCCGCGATCATGGTCGCGGCATCACCCACCTCCTGGACCATGGTGGCGGCGACGTTGCCGGGCACGTCGGCGTGCACCAGGTCACCGCCGTCGCGTGATCTCTCGATGCCCACGACCGCCGGCAGGAGCTCGTACTCCACCTGGATCAGCCCGACGACGTCCTCGGCGACGTAACGGTCGCTGGCGACCACCATGGCGATCGCCTCGCCCACATGATTGACCTCGTCCTTCGCCAGTGCGTACGGCGTCCGGCCATGGGTCAGCGCCGGATGCGGGATCAGCAGCGGCAGCGGCTCCGTGGTGCGGCCGTCCAGGTCGTCGTACGTGTAGATCGCCACCAGCCCCTCGACGTCGAGGGCAGCCGACACGTCGACGTCGACGATGCGGGCATGCGCGTGCGGGCTACGGACGAATGCGACCTCGAGCGCGTCGTGGCCGAGGTCGTCGAGGTAGCGCCCCTGCCCGCTCAGCAGCCGGGGGTCCTCGACTCTCGGCACCCGCTGGCCGAACATCTTCGTCGTCATGTCGCGGTGCGCTCACGCCGGATCTCGGCGGCGCGCACCACGGCGGCCACGATGTTCTGGTAGCCGGTGCACCGGCACAGGTTGCCCCCGATGGCCTCCCGTGCCTCGTCCTCGGTCGGGTTCGGATGATCCTCGAGGTACGCCGTGATGGTGGTGATGAAGCCCGGTGTGCAGAAGCCGCACTGCAGCGCGTGACAGTCCTGGAACGCCTGCTGGACGTCCCCGAGGGTGCCGTCGGGCTCCAGGCAGCCCTCGACGGTCGTGATCGAGGCGCCGTCGGCAGACACGGCGAAGACGAGGCAGGAGCGGGTCGGGCGGCCCTCGATGAGCACGGTGCAGGCACCGCACACCCCGTGCTCGCAACCGACATGCGTGCCGGTCAACCGCAGGTCGTGGCGAAGTGCGTCGGAGAGCAGCCTGCGCGCAGGAACACGCAGCTGCTGGAAAACCCCGTTGACGGTCAGCGTGACGTCGTGGAGGGCCTCCGCGCTTGCTGGATCGGAAGCCGTCGTCACGCGGCGACCCTGGCGATCGCGTCGGCTGTCGCCTGCGCCAGTGCTCGCCCCGTGAGCACCCGAGCCAGCTGCCGTCGATAGGCGGCGGTGGCGTGGATGTCGGACTCGGGGTCGATGGCTGCGTCGACGAGCTCGAGCGCTGCCGTCCAGTCGACTGCGTCATACGTCGTACCGCTGCTGGCATCGGTGACGTCGACGAGCACCGGGGTCCCTCCGACGCTGATGAGGCACACCGACGCGCTCGTGATGCGACGTCCCTCGTCGAGTACGACGAGCGACCCCACCCCGACCAGACCGTAATCGCCGTGCCGACGCGAAATCTCGGCCCACGACGACCCCGACCCGCCGGGCGGGTGCGGAAACGTTGCAGCGACGGCGACCTCGTCCGGCTGGAGCGCCGACTCCAACGGTCCGACGAAGAAGTCCGCGCTGTCGATGCTGCGGTGCCCTCGCTCCGAGCTGACGGCTTCGACGATGCCACCCAGCAGCCGCAACACCGCCGGCATCTCGGCCGCCGGGTCGGCGTGCACGATGCTCCCCACGGTGGTGCCTCGGTTGCGGATGGTGGCATGCGCGACGTGTCGGAGAGCTCGACGCAGCAGTGGGTTGGCAAGGTATGCCGCGTCGTTCGCCTCCAGGGCGGCATGCCGGGTCAGTGCGCCGATGTGGACCGCGGTGCTGGTGACGTCGATGGCGGCGAGCCCCGGCACGTGGTTGAGGTCGACCAGAGCAGCCGGCGACGCCAGCCGCATCGACATGATCGGGATGAGGCTCTGGCCACCTGCGAGGATCTTGCCCTGCGTCGCAGCCAGCAGCTGCGCAGCCTCGGCGACGGTGCTCGGCCGGTGATAGGCGAACGGTGCCGGTTTCACAGGCTGGCTGTCACCTTTCTGTCACTGGAGGTCAGGGCGTTCCCTGCGGTGGCTGCCCGTCTCGTCGGGGTCGTCGCGGTGTGCACCCTCGTGGCCGACCGCGATCAACGTCCCGTCGTCCTTGAGACTAGCGGGAGCAACAGCCTTCGCCAGGTGGTAGCCGACCAGCGTGACAATGGTTCCCAACGCGATCCCCGAAAGCACGAAGTCATCGGTGATCGCCAACGACGTGTTGCCGATCGCGAGAATGATGCCTGCCGCGACAGGCACCAGGTTGACAGGGCTGGCGAAGTTCACGCGGTTCTCTATCCAGATCTTCGCACCCAGCAGCCCGATCATGCCGTAGAGGATCACCGTGATCCCGCCCAGCACGCCACCGGGAGTCGCGGACACCAGTGCACCGAACTTCGGTGAGAGGCCGAAGAGCACGGCGACGACCGCCGCGACATAGTAGGCCGCCGTCGAGTAGACCCGGGTGGCTGCCATCACGCCGATGTTCTCTGCGTACGTGGTCGTCGGTGAGCCACCGACGGAGCTCGCAAGCACCGTGCCGACACCGTCTGCGGCGATCGCACGTCCCATCACCGGGTCGAGGTCTCGCCTTGTCATCGCGGCGACTGCCTTGACGTGGCCGGTGTTCTCGGCGACCAGGGCGATCACCGCGGGCAGGACCAGGAGCACGAACGTGATCGAGAAGCTGGGAGCGTGCCAACCGACGGCGTCGAGGTTGCCGACGAGTGTCTGGTTGCCCACCAGGCCATCGGCAGTGTGCGTCGGGAAGCCGATCCAGTCAGCTGACTTGACCTGGTCCCAGTTGACCCGGTCATGGGTGGTGATCTCGTTGGTCGCGGCGTCCAGGGAGGTGATCTGACCGAAGATGAGGTCGAAGGACCACGAGAGCAGGTAGCCGAAGACGAGGCCGAGGAAGATCGCGACGCGACCGAAGAAGCCCCGCACGCCCACGGCGACCACGATCACGAACGTCATCGTGATGAGGGCGACCCACTGGTCCTGGGGCCAGTAGATGTTCGCGACTACGGGCGCAAGGTTGAACCCGATCAACATGACGACAGCACCGGTGACGACCGGCGGCAGCACGGCGTGGAGCACGCGGGTCCCGAGGAAGTGGATCAGAACTCCGACGAGGCCGAGCACGACGCCGGCGACAAGGATCGCGCCGGTGACGTCGGCGGGGCCGCCCTGTTGGGCGTAGATCGCGCTGGCTCCGCCGACGAAGGCAGCGCTCGTGCCCAGATAGCTCGGCACCTTGCCCTGCACGATGAGCAGGAACGCGATCGTTGCGATGCCGCTCATCATGATCGCCAGCTGTGGGCTCAGACCCATGATGATGGGGAAGACGAACGTCGCACCGAACATCGCGACCACGTGCTGTGCCCCGAGGCCGACTGTTCGGCCCCAGGACAGCCGCTCGTCAGGAGCGACGGCTTCCCCTGGAGGTGGGGTCTTGCCGTCGTGAACGACCTTCCAACCGATAGCCATGGCGACTCCCACTGTCGATGCGGCGTGACCGCTCTGTCACGTGTGAACAGGATGCCGGAACGGTATGCCGTGTCGACGGCACGACGCGCCTTCCGATTCGTCCGGCTGGACGGTGCAGGAACTCGGCGCGGCCCGGCGGACGAATCGGAGATCAGGGCCCTGCGGCACGTCGACGGTGTCTCGGCGGCTAGCGTCGACGCCACACGCGACGGGGCTGGTCGGGGGCGGAGGAGTGAACGTGGATCAGCGCACGGGCGCCATCGTCAGTGTGGCGTTGGCGCCGCTGGTCGACGGTCCGCGACAGGAGCTCGGGGTCGCCCACGCGACACGCTCCGTCTGGCAGTTGGTCGACCCTCGGGGTCACGTGGTCGCCTGCGTCACGTTCCAGGCAGGACTGCGGCTCCCTCATGCCATCTCCGTCACGCAGCCGCCTCGCACGGCGTCGCTCGTCGTCGGGGGTGGGACCCTGAGCTTGGAAGGTCGACGGCTCCCGGTCATGCGCTGGTGGCGGCCTGCGCGTCCCCGCCACCCATCCCTGGGCGGCAGCGTGCGTGACGACGTGGCTGCCGGGTTCGCCCGGCGGTGGCGACAGTCACTCGGGCACGGTGAGGGTCTGACGCCGTACGCCGACGACGTCCTCTGCGGCACCCTGGCGACCCTGCACGCAGCTCGTCATCCCGTCGCCGACACCGTGTCGCGCGAGATCGAGGCGGCCCCACTCGAGGATCTCACCACAGCCGCGTCCGCTGGTCTGCTGCGACAAACCGCGGCAGGGTGGTGTCTTGACGAGGTCGCCGCTGTATTGGCCGCGCGGGTCACAGGTGTCGGGCTGCCCCAGGCAGCGGCGGCCCTGCACCGGATCGGACACAGCTCCGGTCGGGGCCTGTCGGAGGGCATCGACCGAGTTCTGGGCGCCGCGACGAGGAAGGCGACGACATGACACGTCAGGTCGAGGTCCGTAGCGGCATGTACCGCGACTCGGTCGGGTTGATGCAGGTGAGTCGCGACCTGCGCGCGCTCGACGGGGTCAGCTCGGCACTGGTGGCGATGGCGACCGAGCTCAACGTCGACCTGCTGGTCTCGATGGGGTTCGAGCAGCCGGACGGGGTCACTCCGTCCGACCTGATCGTCGGCATAGAGGCAGCCGACGAAGATGCGATCGCCCGCGCCCACACGGCACTCGACAGCGCCCTCGCGGCGGGTCCTTCCGGAGCTGGGCTCAGCGACGGCTCGCGCGAGGTGCCGCCACCGACGATCCTGGCAGCGGCCAGGCGGGCCCCAGCGCAGCTCGCCCTGATCAGCACGCCGGGCCGGGTGGCCGCGATCGATGCCGCCGACGCCCTGGCTGCGGGCCTGGACACGATGATCTTCAGCGACAACGTCAGCGTCGAGCACGAGGTCGCCCTCAAGGAGATCGCTGCTGACACCGGCCTGCTGCTGATGGGTCCCGACTGCGGCACCGCGGTCGTGGCGGGCGTCGGGCTCGGCTTCGCCAATGTTGTACGGCCCGGCCCTGTCGGCATCGTCGCAGCATCCGGCACCGGCGCCCAGCACCTGATGGCGCTGCTCGACGGCGTCGGTATCGGCGTCACACACTGCCTCGGCGTCGGCGGACGCGACATGTCCTCCGCCGTACGCGCGCGGTCGACGCTCACCGCGCTGGACAGGCTGGACGCAGACGACACCGTCTCCACCATCGTTGTCGTCTCCAAACCTCCCGCCGCGGAGGTGGCCGAGCTGGTCACCGCGCACGCTGAGCGGCTCACCACTCGCACGGTCCTCGGTTATCTCGGTGCCGGTCAGCCAGATCTCACCGCGACAGCCGAACGAGTGGCGGCTGCTGTCGGACTGTCCTGGGTGGCTCCGCGCCGGTGGGGTGGTCCCGTGCCGACGTCGCGCCAGGGATTTCTGCGGGGACTCTTCGTCGGCGGGACCCTGTGCGACGAGGCCATGCTGATCGCGACGTCAGAGCTCGGGGTCGTCGCCTCCAACATCCCCCTCGACGGTGGGAGACGGCTCGACGCCTCGCTCACCGCCACCGGCCACACGTTCCTCGACTTCGGTGACGACGCGATGACGGTCGGACGGCCGCACCCGATGATCGACCCGTCCCTGAGGCTGGAGCGGCTCGAGCAGGAGCTTGCCGACCCCACGTGTGCTGTCGTGCTGCTCGACATCGTGCTGGGGGTGGCCGCCCATCGCGACCCGGCGAGTGACATCGCCGCCTTGGTGAGGCAGTACGACACCCCGGTGGTGGTGGCGCTGATCGGCACCCGAGACGATCCGCAGGGGCTGGAAGCGCAAGCCACCGCGCTTGCCGAGGCAGGGGCTCTCGTGCACGCGTCGAACGCCGCCGCGACCCGCGAAGCGATCGCCTTGGTGAGGAGGAGCCGCGCGTGACCCCGGGACCAGCAGCAGACCTGACCGTCGTGACGGCCGGCGCACAGATGTTCGCCGACGCCCTCAACAGCCAGGGCGTCGCAACCGTCGACGTCGCCTGGACACCGCCGGTCGCCGGCACCGAGGACGCCCTCACAGCTGTCATGCTCGACCGCCGCAGGGTCGGCGCCAACGCCAAGGCCCTCACCGCCATGACGTCGGCCGGCGCGGCGCTCGTCGACGTACGTCCTGCCCATGCGGCCCTTGACCTGGAGCCGGGCCACTTCCTGCACGCCGGACCACCTCTCACGTGGGACCGGATGCCCGGCCCGCTGCGCGGCGCGCTCATCGGCGCCGTGGTCTACGAGGGGCTCGCCGACACGGCCGAGCAGGCGGAGGCGCGGCTCGACGCTGGGAAGTTCACGTTCGAGCCGGCTCACCACCGTGGGGCGGTGGGCCCGATGGCCGGGGTCGTGTCGTCCTCGATGTGGATGTTCGAGCTGCACGACGAGACGACCGACCACACCGCCTGTTGCTCACTCAACGAGGGGCTCGGCAAGGTGCTGAGGTACGGCGCCTACTCCCCCGAGGTGATCACACGTCTGAGGTGGATGGGCGACGTCCTCGGCCCGGCCCTGCAGACGGCGACCCGCGTGACGGGTCCGATCGACATCGTGGCGATCATCGCCCAGATGATCCAGATGGGCGACGAGGGCCACAACCGCAACCGCGCCGGCACGTTGATGCTGCTCAAGGAGTGGCTGCCGGCGCTGATCCAGTCCGGCCTTCCGACCGGCGACATAGCCGATGTCGTGGCGTTCGTGTCGGGAAACGACCACTTCTTTCTCAATCTCGTGATGCCTGCCTGCAAGCTGATGACGGTGGCCGCGAGCGGCATCCCGGGGTCCACCGTCGTCACCACCATGGCCCGCAACGGCACCGACTTCGGCATCCAGGTGTCCGGTCTCGCGGACGAGTGGTTCACCGGTCCGGCGCAGGTGGCCGACGGCCTCTACCTCGGAAACTACGGACCGGCCGACGCCAACCCCGACATCGGCGACTCCGCGATCACGGAGACGGCAGGGATCGGGGGCTTCGCGATGGCAACGGCTCCGGCCATCGTGCGGTTCGTGGGTGGCTCGGTGTCTGACGCGCTTGCCACCACTCGCCGGATGTACGACCTCTGTGTGGGCGAGAACCCGCGCTGGGCGCTGCCGATCATGGACTTCCGGGGTACGCCGACGGGCATCGACGTGACCTCGGTGCTGCGTACCGGTCAGCTGCCCCAGATCAACACCGGCATGGCTGGGCGCGTCGCCGGAGTCGGTCAGGTGGGCGCCGGACTGGTGTCGCCGCCGATGCGGTGCTTCGAGCGCGCAGCGGAGGCGCTCGCCCGACGTGTCAGCCCGTAGTGGACACCTCGAGGGTGCCGGCGTCCTGACAAGTCGGTCTCAGTCGGTACCCGAGCGGCCGGCTATGAGCCCGGCGAGCTCGCGCGCCGACCGTGACGCCCTCGCCCCGTCGGCGTTCTGGATCGCCATCACCGCGAGCGTCGTACCGTCGGCGAGGTCGAGCATCGCCCATGGCCGGTTGGGGTTGAGCGACAGCGAGATGACCTGTGGCCACTCGAGCTGCCGTGCCTTGTAGATGTTGACCACCCGCAGACCGGACTCGTCGGCACGCGCCGACGTGCGGAACAACCCGTAGAGAACCACCACGATGCCCGCGAAGAGCGCCAGCACCGTCATCCGCTGGAACACCGTGAACTCGTCTCGCACCGAGCCCGGCAGCATCGACCACAGGAACGTCACGGCGCCGACGAGGGTCGTAGCGGCCACGACGGCGACGACCCGAGTTCCACGCGGCCGGTAGGTGCGCGGCAGGCTCACTGGGGCGCGACCGTCAGAGTCGGCAGGCATGGATGTCGGTCACCAGGATCCCGCGGGCGCCGAGGTCGTACAGCTGGTCCATGACCCGGTGAGCATCGTCGCGCGGCACCATCGCGCGGACGGCGAACCAACCGGCGCGCTGAAGAGGGGACACGGTCGGCGACTCGATGCCGGGGGTGATCGCACAGGCCGACTCCACCGACGTCGACTCGATGTCGTAGTCCATCATCACGTAGCTGCGCGCCACGAGGACGCCGCGGACCCGGCGGGAGAAGATCTCGTAGCCGCCGGGGTCGCCCGCGCCTGCTCGGGTGACGAGCACCGCCTCGGACAGCAGGATCGGCTCACCGAACGTCTCGAGACCCGCCTGCAGCATGGTGGACCCCGTCTCGACCACGTCGGCGATCACATCGGCGACGTCGAGGCGCACCGCGGTCTCGACCGCCCCGTCGAGCCGGATCACGTGGGCGGACACAGCCCGCTCCTTCAGGTAGTCCTCGAGCACCCCGGCGTACGACGTGGCGATCCGCGCTCCTTGCAGCGACTCGAGGGTGCGGCCGGAGCCGATAGGGGCGGCGAAGTGCAGCCGCGACGCCCCGAAGCCGAGGGACTGCCGCTCCTCGACAGCTGCTCGCGAGTCGAGGACGAGGTCGCGCCCGGTGAGCCCGATGTCGAGGGTGCCGCCGCCGACGTACACCGCGATGTCGCGGGGACGCAGATAGAAGAACTCGACGTCGTTGGCAGCGTCGACGACGACGAGGTCGCGGGCGTCGCGGCGCTGCCGGTAGCCGGCTTCGCGCAGCAGGTCGCTGGCGGCGGCGGCCAGCGCACCCTTGTTGGGAACGGCGATCTTGAGCATCGGATGTGGGGTCGTCACAGGTGGGCGTAGACGTCGTCGAGGGTGAGCCCGCGGGCGATCATCAACACCTGGGCGTGGTACAGCAGCTGGCTCAGCTCCTCCGCCGTCCGGTCCGGGCTCTCGTACTCTGCGGCCATCCACGACTCAGCTGCTTCCTCGACGAGCTTCTTGCCGATCTCGTGGACACCGCCGGCGACGGCAGCCACAGTGCCGGACCCGGGCGCACGCGACACCACCTTGTGGCTGAGCTCGGCAAAGAGCTCGTCAAAGGTCTTCATCACCGCCAAGACTAGGGGATGCGGCTCCCCCGGCATCGCCGCTGACGAGACCACGCAGCGTCAACGCTGTCGACAGGGCGGCGTGCGTCGCCTCGTAGCCCTTGTCCTCGGAGGAGCCCTCGAGGCCCGCCCTGTCCCGCGCCTGGTCGACGTCGTCACACGTCAGTACGCCGAAACCGACCGGGACACCGCAGCCGAGCGCGGCCCGGCTAAGCCCCTCCGTCACCGCCCTGCACACATAGTCGAAGTGAGGGGTGCCGCCGCGCACCACCACTCCCAACGCAACCACCGCGTCATGCCCCTGCTGTGCGAGCGCTTGCGCGACGACCGGCAGCTCGAAGCCGCCTGGGACTCGCACGACGGCGACCTTGTCGACGCCGGCATCGGCAAGGGCTCGGGCAGCACCGGCGAGCAGCCCGTCCATCACCTCGGTGTGCCACTGCGCCGCCACCACCCCGACGCGCAGCCCGCTGCCGTCGAGTGGTGCGAGTGCGGGTTGACCAGATCGGCTCATGGCAGGCGTCCCTTGTCGATGCGGGCGGGGATGGTGGTGGCGGGCGCCGACCCGAATGTCAGGTGGTCGAGCTCGTGACCCATCCGGTCACGTTTGGTGGCGAGATAGTGCTCGTTGTCGCCGTGTGGGCTGGCAGGTACCGCGATCCGCCTGGTCACCTCGACGCCGTACGTCTCGAGCGCGAGCCGTTTGGCGGGGTTGTTCGTGAGCAGCCACACCGACCTGACGCCGAGCTCACGCAGGATCTGCGCGCCGGTGGCGTAGTCGCGGGCATCGGCCGGCATCCCAAGGGCGAGGTTCGCGTCAACGGTGTCGCTGCCGCTGTCCTGCAACGCATAGGCCTGCAGCTTGCGTACCAGGCCGATGCCACGGCCCTCGTGTCCGCGCAGGTAGACGACAACGCCACGCCCCTCGGCCGTGACGGCTGCGAGCGCCGCCCGCAGCTGGGACCCGCAGTCGCACCGTCGGGACCCGAAGACATCACCGGTGAGGCACTCCGAGTGCACCCGCACCAGGACGTCTTTCCCGTCGCTGATATCCCCGTAGACCAGGGCGATCTGCTCGGAGTCGTCGATCAGGTGCCGGTAGCCGTGCGCCTGGAACGTGCCGTGCTCGGTGGGCAGCGGCGTCTCGACCACCCTGACGATCTGCTGCTCGTGCCGGTTGCGGTACCGGGCGAGGTCGGCGATCGAGATGAGTGCGAGCCCATGCTCGTCGGCGAACTCACGCAGGTCAGAGTCTCGCCTCATCGTTCCGTCGTCGTTGACGATCTCCGCGATGACAGCGGCAGGGGTGTGGCCTGCCAACCGGGCCAGGTCGACCGCCGCCTCGGTGTGACCGCGCCGGACCAGCACCCCACCCTCGCGGTAGCGCAGCGGGAACACGTGTCCGGGCCGCGTCAGGTCAGCTGCGGTGCTGGAGGAGCTCGCCAGCACCTGGATCGTGCGCGCCCGGTCGGCTGCGGAGATCCCCGTCGTGATGGCGTCGGTGGCGTCGACGGAGATGGTGTACGCCGTCCGCATCCGGTCCCGGTTCTGCGCAGTCATCAGCGGGATGCCGAGCCGGTCGAGCGCCGAACCCTCCATCGGCACGCAGATCACGCCGCTGGTGTGGCGGATCGTGAACGCCAACAGGGTTGCCGTCGCATCGCTCGCGGCGAAGACGATGTCGCCCTCGTTCTCGCGATCCTCGTCGTCGACCACCACGACGGCCTTGCCGGCAGCGATGTCGGAGATCGCGCGCTCGATGGTGTCGAGTCGCAGGGTGGCTCTGTCACACATGCTGTCCCTCCACCGGCTCGAGCTGCTCCACGTCACCGGCCTTCTCGATCACTCGCTTCTCGGCCGACGACCACGCGACGAAGCCGACCAGGCAGAAGACGCCGTACACCAGGTACAGCACCGCGCTCGGGTAGTACTCCGCCCGGATCAGCAGCGGCACGCCCACCGCGTCGACCCCGATCCAGATCCACCAGAACTCGACGTAGCCGCGCGCCATCCCGTACGTCGCCAGGATGCTGCCGGTGAGGATCCATGCGTCGGGGACCGGGCCGTACGAGTCGAGACGCGCCAAGATCGGGATGAAGACCGCCATGAGGACTCCGGCCGCCACGATCATCGCCCGTAGCTCGTTCGCCGACGCCCAGCGCGGCGCGATCGCCCGTCCGTCGGTCGACCCGCCGGCCCGCTGGCTCCTGCGCCACCGCCACCACCCGTAGGCGCTCACCGCGAAGAAGAACACCTGCCGGGCGGCCTGACCCCACAGGTCGTTCTCCTGCGGCTTGTCGAAGATGCCGCCGACGAAGACGGTGAACAGCAACGCGTTGCCGATCATGCCGACCGGCCAGGCCCACGTCAGGCGGCGCATCCCGAAGAAGGCGCTCGCCAGGCCGAAGCCGTTGCCGACGACCTCGCGGACCAGGATCGGCGTTCCGGCGATCACCCAGGAGTGCTCGAGCAAATAGCTCAGAGGGTTCATGCGGGGTTCTCCTTCCGCAGGACGGGCGACAGGTCGAGCAGCCGCTCGACGACTGCGCCCAATGGTCCGCCGAGCTGCCGCTCGACGACTGCACCCGATGGTCCGCCGAGCTGCCGCTCGACGTACTTCGCGAGGACATCGACCTCGAGGTTGACGGGGTCGCCGGCCCTCTTGTGGCCGAGCGTTGTCAGCTCGAGGGTTGTCGGGATGAGGCTGACGCTGAAGGCCGGTCGGTCGCCGTCGCTCAGACCGCTGACGGTCAGCGAGACCCCGTCGACCGTGATCGAGCCCTTCATGGCGACGTAGCGGGCCAGGTCGACAGGCAGGCTGATCCAGACGACGTCCCAGTGCTCGCTGGACCTCCGGCTCGTGACCGTTCCGGTCCCGTCCACGTGTCCTTGCACGATGTGGCCACCGAGACGACCGTGCGCCGTGAGGGCGCGTTCGAGGTTGACCAGACTGCCTGGGTGCAGGTCCCCGAGCGACGTCTTGTCGAGGCTCTCCGCCATCACGTCCACACCGAACGTCTCGTCGCTCCGCTCCACCACCGTGAGGCAGCACCCGTTCACCGCGATCGAGTCACCCGGTGCCGCGTCCGACACGACCTTCGGACCTCGCACCGTCAGCCGCGCGGAGTCACCGAGAAGGTCCAGCGTGACGACCTCCCCGAGCTCCTCCACGATGCCGGTGAACATCAGCTCTCCTTCCGACGCATGGTCATCCGGACGTCGTCACCGACCCGGACTGCCTCGAGGAGGTCGAAGCGGTGAGTGTCGGCAATGGTGGCGACCCCGAGATCTCCCACGGTCGACCGGCCGGCCCCGAGCAGGGCTGGAGCGACGTACGCGATCAGCTCGTCGACGAGACCCGCGCGGGCGAAGGACGCAGCCAGGGTCGGGCCACCTTCGAGCCAGACATGCTGCCGGTCGTCGGCGAACAGGACGGACAGGGCATTGGCGGGGTCGCGCGTCTTCAGGACCCGTGTGTCGGCGGTCCCGTCGAACACCGCGGCAGCGGGGTCGAGCCGCCGAGTGCCCATGACGACCCGGAGCGGCTGCAGCTCCCTGGGCAGCGGCTCGTCATCCTCTCCGCGCACAGTGAGCCGCGGGTCGTCGATCTCGACGGTGCCCGCACCCACGAGGAGCGCGTCGCACCGTGCGCGGAGCCGGTGGACGTCGGTGCGGGCGGCGGGCCCGGTGATCCACCTGCTGGTGCCGTCGGCGGCCGCCGCTCGTCCGTCGAGCGTCGTGGCGAGCTTCCACGTGACGAAGGGGCGTCGTGCCTGCATCGAGAAGCTCCACGCCTCGTTGACGAGAGCGGCCTCGGCCGCGAGGACCCCACCCTCGATATCCACGCCTGCGGCCCGCAGGGTCGTGGCGCCGCCTGAGGCCACCGGGTTGGGGTCGGTCTGGGCGTACACGACCCGTCGTACGCCGGCATCGATCAGCGCCCGAGCACACGGTGGTGTGCGACCGGCATGGTTGCAGGGCTCGAGGCTGACCACGACAGTGCTGCCCTTGGCCTCAGGTCCCACCATCGACAGTGCGTCGATCTCTGCGTGGGCGGTCCCCGACCCGCGATGGAAGCCAGCGCCCAGCACGTGGCCATCCACACCGATGACGACAGCGCCGACGCGCGGGTTGGGGCCAAGCGGGACACCGGGTGTGCAGGCAAGCGCGAAGGTCTGGCGCATTGCCAGTACCTCCGCGTCGTCTGCCATTGCGGGCCCGTCCGTTCGCGCCGTGTCGCGCGACTCCGGGGGCTCCGAGCAAGGCCGCGACGTCTGGGGGTCGAACCGCGCGAGGCGCTCACACACCTTGCGAGACCCGCGCCGCCCGTGGCGTCGTCGTCCATGCGTCGGCGTGCATCCTCCCATCCGGACTCTCACCGTCGGTCCCGGAATTCCACCGGCTCAACCGACCACCATCAGGTGGCCGGGTCGCGGACTGTCACCGCCGGCTCGGAATTTCACCGACCCCGGAGCACGCGAGCGTTGAACACTCGTCACCGCCAAGTATGGCACCAGCCGCCACCCCCTCATGCCGAGAGGTCCCGAATGCCGCGCCGAGGAGTCACCTATGCCGCGCCGAGAGGTCCCGGATGCCGCGGCGAATGGTCACCGCTGCCTCAGCGGGTGGCGAGGGCGCGCAACTGCCGCACTATCGCGTCGGGGTCAGCAGCACCGAACACGGCGGAACCCGCGACGAAGTTGTCGGCCCCTGCCTCGGCGCAACGTTCGATCGTCTCAGCAGACACCCCTCCGTCGACCTGCAGCCAGATGTCGGCGTCGAGTCGGTCCAGCATTGCCCGGGCCCTGGCGATCTTCGGCAGACACACGTCCAGGAACTTCTGCCCTCCGAAGCCGGGCTCGACCGTCATGATCAGCACCATGTCGAGCTCGCCGAGGAGGTCCTCGTAGGGCTCGATGGGGGTTGCCGGCTTGAGCGCCATCCCCGCCCTCGCCTCCATGGCCCGCAGCTCACGAGCCAGCCGCACGGGGGCACCGCAGGCCTCCACATGGAACGTGACACTGCTCGCTCCAGCCTCGACGAACGCGGACGCCCACCTGTCGGGGTCCTCGATCATCAAATGACAGTCGAGTGGCTGCGTCGCCACCTTCGCGAGCGACTCGACGACAGGGACGCCCACAGTGAGGTTGGGGACGAAGTGGTTGTCCATGACGTCCACGTGAAGCCAGTCGGCGGCAGCGACGGACTCGGCAGCCGCGCGTAGGTTGGCGAAGTCGGCCGACAGGATGCTCGGTGAGATCTGGATGCCCATGGGTCCAGGAGTCTAGCCATCGCGCCAGGATCCGACCGTGGCGTCACCCCCGGGCACGCCAAAGTCGGATCCTTCAGTCGAGGCGGCGCAGCAGGGACACGAACATGGCGTCGGTGCCGTGCACGTGTGGCCAAAGCTGGACGTGCGGTCCGTCGCCGAGGCGTGGCACGTCCGGCAGGAGCGGCCGCGCGTCCACCTTGCGTACGTCGGTCCGCGCCTCACACACCGCGTCCACCACCCCGCGCGTCTCATCCACCGCCGGTGAGCACGTCACGTACGCCACCACTCCACCGCGCCGCACCGCGTCGAGCGCGGCACCCAACAGCGAGCGCTGGAGCGGAACCAGCGTCTCGACGTCGGCACGGGTCCGTCGCCACCGCGCCTCCGGACGGCGACGCAGAGCGCCAAGCCCGCTGCAGGGTGCGTCCACGAGGACGCGGTCGAAGGCCGCCGTAGCCCAGGCCGGCCTGGTCCCGTCGACGCAGACCACGGTCCCGGCTGCCCCGAAGCCTCGCAGCGACGAGCGCACGAGCCGCGCCCGGTGCTCCAGGCGCTCAGCGGCCACCAACGTCGCGCCGCGCTGGCGGGCGATCCCGGTCAGCAGTGCCGATTTCCCGCCGGGACCGGCGCACAGGTCGAGCCACCGGGTGTCTCGTCCCCGGATTCCAGCCCTCGCCAGCATCAGCGCGGCGAGCTGCGACCCCTCGTCCTGCACACCGGCGCGGCCGTCCCGGACCGCTGCGATCGCGCCGGGGTCTCCCCCGCTGACCACCGCGGCGTACGGCGACCAGCGCCCGGCGCTCACAGTGTCCGCGCCAAGCTCGAGCAAGTCAGCCAGGTCGATCAGACCGGGCCGAAGGGCGAGCGTGACCGCCGGCGCGTCGTTGTCGGCGGTCAGGAGCGCTTCGAGCTCAGTGTCGGCACCGACCAGCCGCGAGAACTCCTCGACGATCCAGCGGGGATGGGAGAACCGCACAGACAGGTGGCCCAGCAGGTCACTGCCACGGGGCGGCGCGCAGATGTCGAGCCAATCGTCGAGACTGCGTCCACCGACCGCGCGCAGGACTGCGTTGGTGAGTCGCACCGGTCGCTCGCCGACGGCCGCGCGCACCAGCTCCACCGTCGTACCGACTGCCGCGTGCGGCGGCACGCGCATCGACAGCAGCTGATGCACGCCCATCCGCAGTGCGACCGCCACCTCCGGCTGGAGCGCTGCGATGCCATCCCGCACGCACGCGTCGAGCACCGCGTCGTAGGCGCCCTGCATCCGGGCTGTGCCGGCCGCGAGCTCCGTCGCGAAGGCGGCGTCGCGCCCCGAGATCCCTCGCTCGTCTCGCAACCGGGCGAGCGCGAGGTTGAGGTAGGCGTCCTCGTCGGCGACCCGACACAAGGCGTCGAACGCCACCTGCCGGGCGAGGTCGACCTGGGTC